>JBDNGW010000687.1:0-2464 GCA_041689735.1 Leeuwenhoekiella sp.
CCGAATAAGTGCAAGAATTACATCCATTTTCAAAATTATTTTTATGAGCAAATTGGCTATCTTGTAAGCGTCAACCTTGAAACCAAAATCTATGAAAATTAAGCTATTACTTAATTCATTATTCTTTCTAGCCTTCTCTTCCGTTTTTGCCCAAACCGATGCTTCCGTTTTTGACAAGCTGGATTTCCGTTTTATCGGGCCCGAAGGCAATCGCACCATCGCCATTGCGGGTGTGCCTGGCGACCCCATGATTACGTATATAGGTGCCGCCTCTGGTGGATTATGGAAAACTATAGATGCTGGGATAACCTGGAAACCTATTTTTGATGATCAGGATGTTTCATCCGTTGGCTCTTTGGCAATTACTCCTACCAACCCCGATATTGTTTGGGTGGGTACCGGAGAAACCTTTATAATTAGGCCTGCCCACGCTATGGGCGATGGGATCTATAAATCAGAGGACGCTGGGAAGACCTGAAAAAATATGGGACTTGAAAAAACAGGTCGCATCGGTCGTGTCATTGTGCATCCTACCAATCCTGATATTGTTTATGCAGCAGCATTAGGCCATACTTACGGACCACAACAGGAGCGTGGCGTTTATAAAACCGAAGATGGCGGAGAGACCTGGAAACGGATTTTCTTTGTGGATGAAAATACGGGTGCTGCCGAACTGGCGATCGATCCTAAAAATCCAGACCGACTTCTAGTTGGCATGTGGTCCATACACATAAATACCTGGGGTTTAAATAGTGGTGGCCCCGGCGGTGGCGTCTATAGAACTACTAATGCTGGTGAAACCTGGGAACCGCTTTCCGAAAACGGACTTCCAGGCGGTAAGGACAATCCAGTGGGTAAAACAGCAGTTGCCATTTCGCCTTCGGAACCTAATATTGTATATGCTCTTTTTGAAATCGATAGTCCGGCATTATATCGCTCTGAAGATTTTGGCGAAACCTGGACCTTACAAACACATAACCATGACATTGCAGAACGTGCTCCCTATTACACGCGTATGGCGGTATCTACTGCCGATCCAAACGAGCTTTATTTTGCCAGCGTAAAATTCAGTATCTCAATGGATGGTGGAAAAACCATAAAAAGCGGCTATAGCGCAGGGGGTGACAACCACGATATTTGGGTGGACCCTACTAATGCAGATCGCTTAATGGTAGCCCACGATGGTGGAGCTAGTATCAGTATGAACCATGGGAAAACTTTTCAGCGTATTGTTTTACCCATTGCTCAAATGTACCATGTTGCGGTAGACGACCAAATTCCCTATAATGTCTATGCCAACCGTCAAGATGGCTATTCGTACAAAGGGCCCAGTAATAGTAGACAAGGTTATATTCCCCTGGGATTATGGGAAGGTGTGGGAGGTTGCGAGAGTGGTTTTGCACAACCGGACCCGTTTGATAATGATATTGTATGGTCTGGTTGCTATGACGGTGGCTTACAGCGGTACAACGCCAAGACTGGTCATGTGCAGGATGTGCGGGTTTGGCCAGAGGCCGGTTATGGGTGGGAACCGGGCAAACTGAAATACCGTTGGCACTGGAATTTCCCCTTGGCATTTTCTCCCCATACTGAACATCGGGTTTATGTGGGCAGCCAATACGTGCACAAAAGTGACGACGGTGGCCAAAGCTGGCAAGTTATCAGCCCAGATTTGACATTGAACGATAAAACACACCAAAAAAATTCTGGAGGTATTGCCGTGGACAATCTTATGACTTTTGACGGCTCTGTACTATTCAGTATCGTAGAATCTGATTTGGAACCTGGACTTATATGGACGGGCAGCAATGACGGTCAAGTTCAACTGACCAAAGATGGTGGTGAGAACTGGACCAATGTTACTGCAAACATTCCCGATTTGCCGAAATGGGGAACTATCAGCAATATTGAGGTATCCCACCACAAAAAAGGGACCGTATATATCACGGTAGATTTACATCAAATGGGTGATTTTGACGCTTATGTTTATAAAACGGAAGACTACGGACAAACATGGAAATTGATCACGAACAGCGTTCCGAAATCAGTACATAGTTTTGCCCATGTTATCAAGGAAGATCCGAAAAGAGAAGGCATGTTGTATTTAGGAGTTGACAACGGCCTTTACATAAGTCATGATGATGGGAAGAACTGGATGCGCTTTCGAAATAATCTGCCGCCAGCACCTGTTTATTGGCTTGAAATCCAAGAACGCTTTGATGATCTGGTAGTAGGAACCTACGGTCGTGGATATTACATTTTGGACAATGTTGCCCCACTACGGGAATTTGATTTGGATGCCCAGGGCAAAACCGCACATTTGTTTAGGATCTGTTAAGAAATAAAGTGACTGAATTATAGGCAGTTATTTTGTTTGACCACAAGGCGAAAAACGCAGGCATAGCCGTAGCTATGACGAGTATTTTCAACCTGCCTACCGGCAAAGGCAGGCGCAGTAGGCAAG
>JBDNGW010000688.1:0-3291 GCA_041689735.1 Leeuwenhoekiella sp.
GATTTGTAGTGGGTAAACATAACATGTTGTTTAATGAAAATGTCACCTTGAGCGCAGTCGAAAGGTCATTGGGTCTCGACTGCGCTCGACCTGACAACTGATTAAATATTCTTAATTACCCACTATATTCCACATAGAGCCTAAATAAATAGTGTCATTAACTATAAAATTAAGTAAATCAGTATTTCGAATATATTAATTTCTGTGGACTGCGAGGAAAACCCCTCCGCCTGTCGGCATACCGAAGCAAGTTCGGCACAGGCTCTCCCATTAAAAATAAGGGGAGGAACTATCAAGCATCATTCTTGTCATTAATAAAGAATGAAACTATTTACTGACCTCTATTATTTTAATCTATGAAATGTTATAAAATTCTCTTTCTTGTTGCTGTTTTGCTGAATATTTCCTGTAAAACAGAACCTAAAAACATTACCGAAAATCGGTCGAATTTAGCTGAAAACGGACATATTCGGGAACAAATTGATACGGTGGGTTTTGCGCGGTACAGTTGGCAGATGGACAGTATTTTCAACCGAATCGCTCCAGAGGACAAGCAGAAAAGCGATGCGATTTATAAAGCTGCCATTTGTCCACATGACGATTATACCTATGCGGGCGGTTTGTATGCTAAAACGCTGTCGGGAATTAAGGCAAAAACTGTTGTGCTAATAGGCGTGGCGCACCGCGCAAACAATTTTGATTTAAAGGATAAGCTGGTTTTTGGCTCTTTTGATGCGTGGAAAGCACCGGCTGGAACACTAAAAGTTTCCGCGCTGCGGAATCAAATCTTGGCAAAAATGCCCAAAAATTCTGTGGTTGTACACGATTCTATGATGCAATTGGAACATTCGCTTGAGGCGATAACACCTTTTCTGCAACGGAAAAATCCAGACACCGAAATCATTCCCATACTCGTGCCTTATATGCGCTTTGACGATATGCAAAAGTTTGCGGCGCCACTGGCGCAGGTTCTCCATGAACTTATGAAAGAAAACAATCTTACCTATGGTAAAGACCTGGCGATCGTGATCTCAAACGATGCGATACATTATGGCGATGAGGATTGGGGCGGGTCAGATATGGCGCCATTTGGTACAGATAAACGCGGAACAGCCGATGTAAAAGCCAAGGAAATGGATATCATAACCCAGATACTGAGCGATACACTTTCCACAAGTAAAATTATGCAGTTCAATAAAATCACGGTAAAAGCAGAGGATTACATGCAGTACAACTGGACATGGTGCGGGCGGTATTCGGTTCCTTTTGGGCTTTTATTGGCCAATTCCCTGAATACTTTAGAAAATGGCAAACCGCTCGTGGGAACATTTTTAGATTACCGCAGCAGCTTGGATCTCCCGCATTTAAAGGTAGAAGATTTAGGAATGGGAACCACCGCACCTGCTAATAATCACCATTGGGTAGGTTATGTGGGAATGGGATATAATTGAATAATTGACCGATATCGATCCGTTTATTGTTGATTTTGAGGTGATTTTGTTACGATTTCGTCCGTTTTCCGTCATAAATTAATCTTTTCATTCAGCGGAAGATGATGTGTGTAGCCAAAAAATATGGAGTCAACAGAATGATGGAAAATGACTTATTAGCAAACTATTCAAGTCCCATTGAAGCGCGCTGCATTCAGAAAAAAATAGAATTTACGGATTATCTTTTTAATAAATTAAAGCTATAGGCACATGAAAATCTTTCTTTTATATCACCAATTTATATAAAGCGCCAAAATCAGCTACACTCATTAAATAGTGCGGCGATCAAAAAGCCGCTTGATCACAGAAATTTCCAATAGGGCCATAAAACTGAAAATAAGCATCGCGGAGATGAGCACTTCGGGCAACTGCGGCATTTTTCGAATTGAAAAAAACGTGGAAAGGTCATTAACTTTATGAGTAAACCAAGAAAATTCGGGAAGCGTTGCACCTGTATTCGGTGTTATAACAGAATAGGCAAAAATGGTACCAATGACGCAAAAAATAGCTGCCCAGCCCCATTTGGTTATCAAAGGTTTATACACAAAATAAGAAGGATCTACTTGGGTTCTCCCAATTTGATGCATCACTTTTTCAGAAAAATTCAAGGACGGATTTTCCAGTGGCAGATCGCTCAAAAACTTGGCGCCCAAACGCTCTATTTTTTCATCTTCTTTCATAACAGTTCCTTTATATTAAAAGCTGGCATTGCCTGTAGCAAGGTAAATAGTTTTTTGCGACTTCGATAAAGTTTTATTTTCACGTTGCTTTCAGTAAATCCCGTCATTTCTGCAATTTCGGTGATTGTGTGATCCTTATAATAATATACGGTTACGATAAAAGCCTCTTCAGCTTCGAGTTGGTTGATTGCCTGTTGTACCAGTTCCTGCTGGGCTTTTCGCTCCATACGGTCCAGCACATTTTCCACTTCGTCTAAATTGGCGTCCGCGATGGCTTCCGTATTTTCAAAAGCCGGTTGTCTTTTTTTCCGCGCCAGCATATCCAGACTTCGGTTATAGGTAATGCGGTACAGCCAACTCGAAAATTTGGCATCGCCCTTAAAACCATCAAGTGCCTGGTACGCTTTTACAAAAACATCCTGCGCAACTTCTTCAGCATCTTCTCTGTTTTTCATCATGCGTAATGCCAGGCTGAACACCAACCGCTCATAGCGTTTTACAAGCACCGCATAGGCTTGGGTCTCGCCAGCGTGTATGTTTGCAATGATCAGTTGGTCGTCTTTTTGGTTCATGGTTGCGAATAAGACGGTGGAATGAGAATCCAGGTTACAAGTTAGGGTTAAAAAAAATAATCTTAAAAATATGTAACCTTATTTGTTTTTGCTCCGTCTTAACCTTTGAATTTTAATCTCTTTAGTAGGTTTTGTTAGCTCCTTTTTTGGGTTGAAATTTTAATTTTTTCAAATCATTACACGTAGGGTCGTCCCAACGTAGTTCATTCATTAATCAAAAAACACAATATTATGGAAGTAAGTTTAGTATTTGTCAGCGGATTTTTAGTCATTTTCGGCATCTTTTATTTGTATTATTCCACACGCAACAAAGAGCGTCTGGCACTTATAGAAAAGGGTGCGGATGCTAATATTTTTGTAAGAACCAAAAAAGAAGGGGAAAGTATTCCAATATGGAAAATTTTCTTTTTTAACTTAGGATCTGTTCAGAAATAAAGTGACCGAATTATAGGCAGTTATTTTGTTCATCAACAAGGCGAAAAACGCAGACATAGCCGTAGCTATGGCGAGTATTTTCAACGCAGTTGCTGGGCAAAAGAACCCATAGAA
>JBDNGW010000689.1:0-12408 GCA_041689735.1 Leeuwenhoekiella sp.
AATGGAAATACTGTTTCTACTCCGGTTATTAATTGGCGCTACCAATATGATAACCATTTGGGTTCTGCTTGTTTGGAATTGAACAAAAATGCTGAAATAATAAGTTATGAGGAGTATTTTTCGTTTGGGGCTACTTCGTATCGTTCTGGTAAGAGCGAAAGCGAAGTAAAACTGAAGCGTTACCGTTACTGTGGTAAGGAACGTGACGAAGAAACGGGTTTATATTATTATGGAGCGAGGTACTATGCAGCGTGGATAGGACGTTTTATTTCTACAGACCCAATGGCGGAGAAATTCCCGCAGTTGACACCTTATAATTATGCAGGGAACAAGCCTGTAACAGGCAAAGATTTAGAAGGATTGCAGGGGACAAAGGATGAACCGGCAAGAGAGTGTGAGCAAGATAATACAGCAGTTGCTAAACCAAAAATTTTTCCTGAAATGCTTAGCAAGCTTAGTCCAATAGAACCAGATAATACAAATATTTCTGCTCTTGAAGCTGCCAGGATAGCGGACAATGTTTACGGTGGCCCGGATGCGGCTAAACTAATTAATGGTTGGGAAAAGGCAAAAAGTGAGATGTCGGCACTTTCAGAGCAGGGAATAGTTTTTAATAATGAAGATACAGGCTTTCAATCCGCACTTTACAAACGCACAAATGCAGAAGGAACAACAGAGTATGTATATGCAATAGCGGGAACCAATGATATGGCAGATGCCAAAGAAGATGCCCGCCAAGCGGTAGGTAAAGATGCGCCACAATACAAGCGAGCTTCAGATAATGCAAGAGAGATCAGCAGGTTTTTAGGAGATAGAGATTTAACCTTTGTAGGGCATTCATTAGGTGGCGGTTTAGCAAGTGCAGCGGCATTGGCTACCGGCAGGAGTGCCATTACATTCAATGCGGCAGGTTTGCACCCCAATACAATCAAGGATAATGACTTGACAATGAACGCCCAGATTGATGCCTACATTGTAGAAGGGGAAATCGTAGATTATACGCAGACTAAAATTGGGCTGAAAGCCGAAGGGACACCTCATTATTTGGATGCCAGATATGTACCAAGAATACCTGGAACAAAAGCCGATGATGCTTACAGAACTTACCAAAGAGTAAATAACCACCTGATGGGTACAGTAATACAAAAACTAAGGCACCAAAATGTTAGATGATGGTAAAGTTAATAATGTTTACGGTAATTCTTACAATTGTAAGTGGGTGTAGTAATGGACAAGAAAAAATGTACGCAAACGATATTGAATTGTATAAAAACAGCCCTGCTTGGGATTTAGCCCAAGCGGTAGAAAATCAAGACACCGAAAAAATCAAGGCATTGGGTAAGTCAAATCCCGACTTACTGAAATACCATGAAAAAAAGTTTGGGCAAACCTTGCTTGAATGGGCGGTTTATACTGACCGCTACGAAGCTACTAAGGCACTTGCCGAAACAGGTGCAGACCCCAATACTCAATCTTACAACGGAACTTCCGCTTTACTCCATGCTGCCGACAAGAACAATACTTCTGACTATGTGAAACTACTACTTCAATTTGGCGCGAATGTAAATCAGGTTGCCAAGCCTACAAATGGTAAAAATCAATACCTTAAAACCCCCTTAATTGCTGCCGCAAGAAATAGGCTCGAAACTGTAAAGATATTGGTAAATTCAGGTTCTGATATAAACTTTTATACAGATAAGATTTTTAGAAATGCTTTACATGCAGCCTGTTTAGGTAATAATATTGAAATTATTAGATATTTATTAATTGAAAAAGGGGCTGATTTTCGCAAGCCTTTTATGGTCAATATGGATGGAGATAGTTTATACCTTAGTAATTGCCTTAGAAATTTACGCTTTGAACTCGGTTCAAAAGAGTACGAAACAAAAATGGAAGTCGTAGAATTTTTAAAAGAGCGTGGCATGAATTATTGGGAAACCCCAATACCCAAGCGGTTTTATGATTTATACCCTAAAGAGTATTTGGAGAAGTATTGAAAAAATAAAGCCCCGCAAGTTTGGGCTTCTTTTTGCCGTGATAATACAAGATTATTACATTATATTATTGAAGAAAAAGACACAACCGTTTATGAAACTGATGTTCTACGAGTCCAGCATATTGATGATTCACTCTACAATGTAAAGCGAAAAAAATTAAAAGAACGATATGGCTTTTAGATCAATTACAATTATCACTTTTTTGCTTTTAGTTATCAGTTGCAAGAACGAAAAAAAAGCAGAATTTAATTCTAAGAAATTGCAGGAAAAATCAATTCTATATGCAATTGATATTGATTTCCCGGACACCGTAATTATAAACAAGAAATAATAAGGGATGGTTTTTTATCAATCTCCATTAGACACTATAATCCTGGGAAAAGAAGATAGAAGATATGTCGTACTGTATGCAAAAACGCATAAAGACACTTTGAAGATAAAAAAATTACTAAAAAAGAAGCTACCTAGAAAGTGATAGAAAAATATAATAGGGGGAAAAAATACAAAAACGCATCTGATGATAAAATTTAAATTTATACTGTTTTTTTTATTCTTATTTTTCGGTTGCAGGCAAAATAAGGAAAGTAAATTACTTATTAAATCTAAGAATAAAATTAAGCTTACGACTTTAGCAGATCTACTGGATCTTAATTATATCGAAATCAAGGATTTAACAATTTTACATAAAAATACTATTTCAAACCTCTCATTTCTTGGAGAGCAATCTGATACGCTACTTACGCAGGTTTTGGATTACAAGTTTATTAATAAAAATAATAGGGATTTACTGTGGATAGTAATCGTTACAAAGCCAATCCATTTTGATTGTCATCCCTGTGCTCCTGCTTTAGGTTCTGTCCTCTTTTCTAAAAAGAATAATAAATGGTCTTTATTAAGTTTTAAATATTTTATAAAATCAGGTAATTTTGGAGATATATCTCCCTATAAGTGGTATAAAATAGATGATCACCAACCAGCTTTCTTAATTGAATCAGGAATAACAAATCAGGGATATACAGTAGAGGATTTTAAATTTTACACAATACTGAATGATACTGTTGCTCAAATATTGCAGATTAACAATGTTTCTGAAGAGCATATAGGACAAACTAAGGATCTTTCTTGGTCTTATTCCTCGTCAATTGATTTTCAGAATTCAGATGGTACCTTTAAAAATTTAATTATTAATAAAACAGGTACAAGTATAGATACTGATATGAACTCTTTGAAAAAGGTAGATTCAATTGAGAAGTATAAATTTTATTTTGGTAAATATCATTTAGTAGAGAAATATTCCAATGAATAAAAATTATTACTCTACACACAACAACCGATTAATAGGCCACGAAGACGGCCAAACCGATTATAAGTACGATGAAGCGGGCAATATGCTTTCAATGCCGCACATTAATGAAATGAGCTGGGATGAAGATAATATATTGGTGGAAGCAGATTTGGGTGGTGGCGGCACGGCTTATTACCGCTACGATAGCGGAGGAAACCGTATTAGAAAAATAATTGTAAACGGCAATGTAAAAAAAGAGCGTTTATATGTAAATGATTTTGAGCTTTGGCAGCAAAGCAGCTCTGGTACTGTACAAACCGAAAGGGAAACCCTGAATGTTTCGGATGACCAAAAACGTTTTCTACAGCTTGAAACCTTAACCATTGAAAACGGAAATACAGTTTCAAATCCTCTAAGCAACTGGCGTTACCAATATGATAACCATTTAGGGAGCGCCTGTTTGGAACTGGATAAGAATGCAGCGGTTATTTCTTATGAAGAATATTTTCCTTTTGGTTCTACCAGTTACAGGAGTGGAAAAAGCAAAAGCGAGGTAAAACTAAAACGTTACCGCTATTGTGGTAAGGAACGGGACGAAGAAACAGGTTTGTATTATTATGGGGCGAGATATTATGCAGCTTGGTTGGGCAGGTTTGTGAGCGTTGATCCCTTAGCAGAGAAATTCCCGCAGTTGACACCTTATAATTATGCAGGGAACAAGCCGGTAACTTATAAAGATCTTCACGGCCTGCAAAGTAGTGGAGGAGATAATGAAGTACAAAATGTAAAGCAAGATAATACAAGAGTTGTAAAGCCTAGAGTAAGCCAAAGTGATTTACAAAGGCCTTCATCAGATCAGCTAACTGTTAAAGAGCGAGCCGAAAACGCTATTGAATTTGCGAAACTGGCAGGTGAAATGGGCAGCAATGTTCAAATCAATGAAGTGCATTCAGAAAATTTTCATCAAGTAGGGATTAGAATAGAGCAAAATGATTTAGTTAATACGCAATATTTTGAGTGGAATGGAACCAAGGAAATAGCTTTTGATAATTCAAATTTTTCTCAAAAAAACTCTGAACCAGAATCATTTTTTCCTGGACCAGAATCTCTACCAACAGGATTAAAAGAATTTGGGGACAAAGGAGGTAAATTAACCAAAAGTACAACAACGTTAAAAACTACTGGTAAGAAAAAATATTATGCTAATGGTTGGAAAGGAAATCAGTATATTAAGACAAAAAATGTATTTGATAAAGGTATGACAAGACGACTTGCAAAATATGCTCCTATTGTTGGTGATGCTTTAGATGTGATAGAGGTGGCTGAAGGTTTTTATGAGGATGATGGAAATATTGGGGTTAACACTCTTACTCAAGCCTCTGGTGTGCTTGCTGGTGCAGGTGGTGCTTGGGTTGGGGCAGAAATTGGCGCAACAATAGGAACTCTTATAGCTCCAGGATTAGGAACAGTTGTAGGCGGAGTAGTAGGAGCTATTATTGGTGGCTTTTATGCTGAAAAGTATACGGAAAAAGTCACAAGAAAAGCATTAGAACGAAACTTAAACGATTCAATACTTTTTAAATTTTAAAAAATTAAATATGCAATTTTTTTTGAATTATATATTATATTCCACTTGGCGCCTTCTTATACTATTAGGAGAAGTGTTATGGGTGAGACCCTTCACATATATAATTAATTTTTTTCCATACTTAGGAAAAAGATGGAAAAAAGGATTGCCCTATTTTAGAAATTTTAATTATAATAATGAATATGGGAAAGATATATTATTTGCAAAGTATATCATATTTTGGCCGATTTTACTTATTTATTTTCAGATTGGGCTATACGTAAAATATTTATTTGATATAACATTTCCTAAAAAAAATTATTATATTTTATTTATAGCTCTTATAATAATTGCAATTACTTCTACTTATTTTTTATTTTATCACAACGATATTTATTTAGAATATTTTAAAAAATTTGAGGAAAGATATAGAAATAGAATGAATTACATATGGGCGCTTTTATTTTATTTAGGAGTTTTAATTTTAACTGTCTTCTCCATTCATTGGACGATTGGTTTTAATTTTTAAAATTACTCCAACTGATATTGACCACTAGAAATAACGGGCAAGAGATCCTGCAAGATTTACAATATACCTTTGATGCAGCGGGGAATATTACCCAAATGAAGGACGATGCCCAACGAACAATTTATTTTGGCAACCAGGTGGTACAGCCCCTTTGTAAATATACCTATGATTCTTTATACCGACTTAAAAAAAGCAACAGGGCGAGAACTTAATGGACTAAACCAGCCCAGTGCCAGCGATTGTTCCATACAAATTCCTGTACCGGATACCGATACCAATGCTTGTAGAAATTACACCCTAAATTACGATTATGATGAATTGGGGAATATCTTGCAAATACAGCATATTGCCCCGACATAACGGGCAAACCATCTTACAGTTGGGACCCTTCGACAGGCTCAGGGCAGGCTCGGCAACGGATGGGATATGATATTGCGCAAAGACCCGTAGAGAGATGGGTAACAAACCCCGGTAGTGGTAACGAAGTTTTGAAGGTAAAAACGGTTTACGGGGAAGGTGCCACGAATGCACGAATTGATAATTTGCTTGGGCAAATTTTTGAACAGTATGATCAGGCGGGAAAAATAAGAAATGCGGAATTTGATTTTAAAACCAACCCCAAGGAAGAAAACAGGCAATTTGCCCAGGTCTTTAATGCGGTGTTAGATTATAGTGGGAATGTGCCGTTAAATGCCGAAATTTATACCACCACCTATGCTTACGATGCCCTGAACCGACCAACCGAAAAGACCACGCCCGATGACAGTACCTGTAAATATGCGTATGCCAAGAATGCGATGTTGCAAAGTCAAAGCGTAGATGTGGGCGGTAGTGGAACCGACAGCCCGGCCATAACGAATATAAAATACAACGCCCGCGGGCAGCGCACCGATATCTACTACGCCAACGCCACCAAAACAAAATACGAATACGACCCCGCCACGTTCCGGATAATTCGTATCTTAACCCGCAATAGTGGCGCGGATATTTTGCAGGATTTGAATTACACCTACGATGCGGTAGGAAATATTACGCAGATGAAGGATGATGCACAACAAACCATTTACTTCGCTAATCAAGTAGTGCTTCCAAAAAGCAAGTATACTTACGACTCCCTTTACCGGCTTAAAAAAGCTACGGGACGTGAATTGAATGGCTTAAACCAACCAAGCGCCGGCGACTGCCCTATTCAAACGCCCGTGCCGGACACCGAAACCAATGCCTGCCGTAATTATACGCTGAATTACGACTATGATGAACTGGGGAATATACTGAAGATAAAACATACCGCCCAGAATGGCAATTGGAAGCGGGATTATTTTTATCCCACCGATAGCAATAAACTTATAGGCCACGAAGACGGCCAGACCGACTATACGTATGATGAAGCAGGGAATATGCTTTCGATGCCGCATTTGAATGTTCTGACTTGGGATGAAGATAATATGTTGGTGGAAACCGACCTTGGCGGAGGCGGTACTGCCTATTATCGTTATGACAGTGGCGGAAACCGGGTGAGGAAAGTGATTGTGAATGGAAGCGTAAAAAAAGAAAGGCTTTACGTTGATGATTGGGAGCTTTGGCAGCAAAGCAGCTCTGGAACCGTGCAAACTGAACGGGAAACTTTATCCATTTCTGATGACCAGAAAAGTTTTTTACAATTGGAAACGTTGACCATAGAAAACGGTTCTGCCGTTTCTGCGCCTGTTACGAATTGGCGCTACCAGTACGATAACCACTTGGGCAGTGCCTGTTTGGAATTAGATGGTACCGCTTCGGTTATTTCTTATGAGGAATATTTTCCTTTTGGTGTTACCAGCTATAGGAGTGGGAAATCTATTTCTGAGGTTTCATTGAAAAAATATCGCTACTGTGGCAAGGAACGGGATGAAGAAACTGAGCTTTATTACTACGGGGCGAGGTTTTATGCGGCTTGGATTGGAAGGTTTATAAGCGTGGACCCTTTGGCAAGCGATTACCCGCAACTATCGCCCTATAATTATGCCAGTAACAATCCTGTTACCCACAAAGATGTGGATGGGATGCAGAATGGAGATGAGGAAACTGTTGATGATATGGAAAATACTCAGGCAGGAAATCCGCCTCCCGTGCATTCTTCGTTAGCAGGTAATCCAGAAAATCAAAATTCTGCTACTGAAAAATCAGATGTTCATACTGTAGTTAAAGGCGATACGTTAAGTGAGATTGCAGCCGACAATAATATTTCAACAAAAGAACTTCGAGATATCAATGATTTAGATCCTGCCAATGATCGAAAGCTTCAGATTGGAACAAAATTAGAAATGAAACCTTCAAAAATAAGGGAAAGGATAAGCTCTTATTCTTTGAAAGACAACCCAAATCGATTTAAAAATGGTAATATTTCATCAATATGCTCGAATAGTTGCTCAAGCACTCAAGCTAATACCAATAATTCCGCTAGCAACTCTCAAAATCCCAATGTGACATTTGAAGCCGGAAAAACATACGATATTAATATAGAAGCCGTTGAAATTGTGAATGTTGCAGGTTCAAGCCTTGGCTGGTGGGAAGCTCAGTATAATGGTATGGAAGCTAAATCCGACTTTGGTGGTTCTGTTGGTGCTGGAGGGGAATTAGGCCTTTTTTCTCGCTATAAAGTTTCAAGAATCACGTTTTATGAGACTCTGTCGGGTGACTCGTTCGCAGATGCTCTCAACCAAACTGGTAAAATAGAGTTGATTAACGTTGGCCCTATCGTTCAGGGTAATTATATGAAAGGTTATTCTCTTTATGAAACTCGCTTACAATGGGAAAGCGATTGGGATGTTGGTGGTGGATGGTCTGGTAGCGTTACACCTAGTGGTTCATTTCAAGTAGTGGAATTTAAAGACAAATAAATATAAATAACGATGATTGTTCTGACCTATATTTTTTACATAATTTTACTTTCGTATTACGCATTAAATGCTTTTCATAAAATACCCTTTTTTAATGGTTATTATCTTGTAGTATTTTTAATGTGGGCAGCTAATATTTTTTTCATAATTTATTGGAACAGGAAACTTTGGAATTCATTTAAGGAGAATGTTGGCACTGGAGAAAAAACTGGATATATTGTTGGGTCTATTTTTTTTCCGTACATAATCATACCTATTATAATATCGAAAATATCCAAAAGCAAAAAAGAACAAGCTCAGAAAAATTCTGTTTAGATAGTTCTTTATATCTGAAAATCCGTAATGTTTTTATTGAAGAAGTAAGTATTTATCAATCGTGAGTAATGCATACTCCAACACACACTCCAAACAAATCCCACAAAAATGGTTTCAATATTGGAATGGAGGAAAAATAAAGAAAAATGTTTTTAAGGCGGAATGACAATGGAAATTTTAATGGTTCTTCAACCGTTCACGATTTTTATGATATTAGATTTACGTTGGATATTCAGGGCAGGCACAAAAAAGTGACCAATGAACTCGGACAGGAAACGGTTTTTAAACATAACCTTTTGCCCCCCAATAAGGAAAAAACCGGAATGGTTTATACCGATTCCCCTGATGCTGGGTGGCACTTGGTCTTGGTCAATGTTGTAAAGAACCCGGCCCGTAAATGGAACGAACGCGGGAACAGTTTCCGAAATGAATATGATAGTTTGCAAAGGCCAATAGAAAACTGGGTTGACGAAGGAACGGGTGAAAAACTGGTCAACTATCAGGTATATGGTGATGAAATCAGCTCCAGCGGCCCAAGGGCAAAAAATTTAAAAGGCGAAATGATTCGCGGTTTCGACCAAAGCGGCGTTATGAAAAACACCATTTTTGATTTTAAGGGGAATTTGCTGGAGGGCAAAAAACAGCTTGCCACTGCCTATAAAGCCACCGTGGACTGGTCTTTTTTGACCCCGGAACATACCTTGCCCGGTCTTGATGCCGCCGCTGACAGCAAACTGCAAGCGGGGGAATTTCAAACCCTTACCGAATATGATGCCCTGAACAGGCCAACCCTGACCACGCAGCCGGACGGGAGCCAATACAGGCCAACCTACAACAAGGCCAATTTAATTAAAAAAATGGCTACGCGCTTGCCACACGAAAACGCGTTTTCCGAAATTGTTACGGGCACCGACCACAACGCCAAAAAACAGCGCACGGCCATTTATTACGGAAACGGTTCAAAGACCCGATTTACCTATGACCCGGCCACTTTTCGTTTGACGCGTTTGCTGACCACCAGGAACACCGGACAGGACATTATGCAGGATTTGAACTATACTTTTGATGCCGTTGGGAATATTGTGGAGTTAATTGAAAATGCGCAACAGACCCAGTATTTCAACAATACCATAATCAATCCAAAAAACAAATTTACCTATGATTCGTTGTACCGCTTGCTAAAAGCTACCGGCAGGGAAAAAAACAACCTTCCGCCACCAAGCAGCAATGGCTATGTCCCGGATTGGATCCCAACCAATGGAAAATCCGGCCAGACTTTGAGCACCTATTGTGAACGATACATTTATGACCCCTTGGGCAATATCTTAGAACTCAGCCATCGGGATACCTGCGGAGGCACGGAAAATTGGAAACGGACTTATGTTTACAACAACGGCTTTCCCAACAATTACCTGCTGAGCACATATACGGGGGGCACACCTCCTTCCTCACCGCAATATAGTTATGATGCCCACGGCAATATGCTTTCAATGCCGCACCTTCAAGCTATGAATTGGAATTTTGCCGGTCAATTGAAATCCACTGAAAAGACGGGCGAAACCGTTTATTATGTTTATTCCAATGGCGAACGAATACGCAAAGTCGTGGTCGATACCAGTGGAACGACGGAAAAAATAAAGTACGAACGTATTTACTTTGGTGATTATGAACTATACAGAAAATATGATCCCTCTGGAAACATAACCACCGAACGTGCTACCCACCATATTAAAGACGAAAAGCAAACAGCGGCACTGTTGGAAGTGAAAACAATAAACGCGGGCGAACCTGCTGCGAACCCGCGGACCATTGGCCGCTATCAATACACCAACCAGTTGAACAGCGCAATGTTGGAACTCAACGAAGCAGCAGAGATATTGAGTTACGAAGAGTACCACCCCTTTGGCACGACCTCTTTTGAAATGCACACCAACGACAGGGAGGTTTCCTTGAAAAGGTACAAATATGTACATAAGGAACGTGACGAAGAAACGGGGCTGTACTTTTACGGGGCGCGTTATTATGCGGGATGGTTGTGCCGTTTTGTTAGTGTTGATGCAATGAAAGACGATTATCCAGAACTTACCACCTTTCAATACGCCTCCAACAATCCCATAACCAATATTGATTTGGATGGGCTTGAGGGGATTGACGGGTTGGATTATTTTTCTATATATAGACCTGCTGCACAAAAGGCAAAAAATGAAGCTGAACAAAAAAGGGGGAGTAACCAAAATATTTCACCAGAGAATAAACCTGAACCCCAATCTGTTCCGAAAAAAAATAATACATCAGAAATTCCGGATTCTATTAAAACACATTCTCAATTCACACCCCACCAAGATGATCTCAAAAATATCTCGCAACCTGATTATGGAGCAATGGCTAAAAAGATAGATGTAGATAAAAATGTTTTGAAAGCAATTGGATCAGTAGAATCAAAAGGGGCGGGATTTTATAAAAATGGAGATCCAAAAGTAAGATTTGAAGGAAACTGGTTTAAAAAATACTTAGAGCAAAAGAATATAGATATAACTAAAGAAAAATATACAGGTTTGGTCTATGAATATGTAGATAGGGAGAAATATCAGCATGGTCCAAAAATTTATGAAAAAGCTTTATCGCTAGATAAAGAGGCTGCGATGAAATCCACATCTTTCGGAGAATTTCAAATTATGGGCTTTAATTATAAATTAGCAGGATTTGATTCTGTTGAAGATTTTGCCAAAGCTCAGGAAAGCACGGCTGGACAAGTTGAATCTTTTTTAAATTTTGTTTTAAATAGAAATGGAATGCTTGAAGCAATAAAAGAAAAAGATTTTAAAAAGATAGCTCTTTTATATAATGGAGAAGATTATGCCGCTGGGAATTACGATGTGAAAATTCAAAATGCCTATAATAAACTGAAGCGAAAATGAAATTAGGAGCACTAAGAATTATAATAATATTATCATTTGTTAGCTTAGCAATGGTATGTTGTCATAATGATTCCTTCGTAAATACACCTATTTGTGGAATTTATGAAGGTGATGGATTAGCAAGAATTGGAGTTAATAAGAATATTGTTTGCGGAATATATCATTATGGCAATGCCGATATGGGGGTTTATTGTCGTTTATTTTTTGTAGGCAAGATTACTCCCAAATCTAAGAATAAAATTCAAATTAAAATATATTCATCAGTAAATGATCCTTCTTTTGGTATTCTTACATTTAAAGATAGCACACTAACAATTCAATCCAAGGATATGTTATTATATTGTCAACGTGCCGTTCCTTTGCTTCAAGGATTGTCCTTCAATCTTCAAAAAAATATTCAATATTTTGGTTTCGCTATGGTTAACGAAGATGGCAGTAAAACCTTTAAGGATTTCTCTTTAAAAGAACCAACAATAATATTGAAAAAAGGAACGCTACTACAATTATTTAATCAAACAAAAGGAGACTATATCCGTGTATCACGTTTAAAGACTCCTGAAGATTTTTTTTGGATTTCTAAAAAGAATTTATGGTTATAAAATGTTTCACCAATCAGTTGAACAGCGCAATGTTGGAACTCAACGAAGCAGCAGAGATATTGAGTTACGAAGAATACCATCCCTTTGGCACGACCTCTTTTGAAATGCACACCAACGACAGGGAGGTTTCCTTGAAAAGGTACAAATATGTACATAAGGAACGTGACGAAGAAACGGGCCTATATTATTATGGGGCGCGTTATTATGCGGGATGGTTGTGCCGTTTTGTTAGTGTTGATGCAATGAAAGACGATTATCCAGAACTTACCACCTTTCAATACGCCTCCAACAATCCCATAACCAATATTGATTTGGATGG
>JBDNGW010000690.1:0-6788 GCA_041689735.1 Leeuwenhoekiella sp.
AAAATTTAGTAGGATTTAAACACAGTATCTGTCAGGTCTGGATGCTCCATCAATATAAAGATCTGTGGTTCGCGCATTTGGGAAAGACAGTTTTCGTAATTTCGACGAAAAGGGATTTCTCACAAGCGGCTACAGTTATTTGAAAAGTTGAACAAATAAACGATACAACATATCAACGATTCAGACTTGCTTTGTTATTGCAATTAGGTTGGTTTATCAGTAAAGATTTTAAACATCAAACAAATGTGGATTGCACTCGTTGAAAGACCTCACAGGTTTTTAAAACCTGTGAGGTCTAGATGTTAGATCCATATAAAAAATCTGTGGCTCGGCTTTCGGGAAAGAGCGCATTGGTCATTTTAACGAAAGGAAAATACGTACCAGCCGCTTCCATTGATTGACAAGTGAACAGTGAGTATTGAGCAGTGAACAATTAGCAATGAACAGTGGGCAGTGGGCAGTGAAATAATAAACGCATTCGTCATAATAATAAAGGAGAAATCGTACAGGCAGCTCCTGTAATTTGCACAGTTAAACAAAGAAACGATTCAACATCTCAACGATTTAGACTTTGTTTTTGATTGTATTTCGAATGATTTCTAAGCGGGGTTTCTAAACAGCTCATACGCGTAGATTGCACTCGTGTAGAGACCTGACAGGTTTTTAAAACCTGTCAGGTTTGAATATTTCATCCACAGTAAAAACTCAAATATTGATTATCAACCTTTATAATTTATGCAAATAAAAACCCATTACAATACCACTTTTGAGAAAATAAAAGATCCAGAAAAGAAGACCAGAAACGAAGAGTTTGAAGATTGTACTTTTATAGACTGTGACTTTTCAAAAGCTTCTTTTAGTTCATGCATGTTAACTCATTGCACGTTTACAGGGTGCAATTTGAGCACAGCTCAGTTCGGCATGTCACAGTTGGATCACGTTTATTTTGTGGACTGTAAACTTCTGGGCATCGATTTTAGTAAGTGCAGTGACTTTCTGTTTTCAGTGGCTTTTGAAAACTGCGTGCTGGATTATTGTTCGTTTACAGGCAAAAAACTCTCTAAAACCAGTTTTAAGAATACATCTATTAAAGAAAGTGATTTTACTGAATGTGACTTATCCCAATCCGTTTTTGAAAATTCGGATCTTGCTTCCACCACCTTTAAAAATACCAATCTGACCGCCGCTGATTTTCGATCTGCCAGAAATTACCAAATCGATCCTGAAACCAACACAGTGCGAAAAGCCAAATTCTCTTGGCCAGCACTTGCAGGTTTGCTTTATAAATATGATGTGATTTTAGAATAAGGAAACAGTGGGCAGTGGGCAGTGAATAGCGAGGAGTGAGGAGTGGGCAGTGGGCAGTAAACAATTAGCAATGAACAGTGAGCAGTGAGGAGTGGGCAGTGGGCAGTAGGCAGTGAAATAATAATCGCCTTCGTCATAATAATAAAGTAGAAGTCGTACAAATAACTCCTGTTATTTGAACAGTTTAACAAATAAACGATTCAACATATCAATAATTTAGACTTGATTTTAATTGCGTTTAGATTGGTTTCTAAGCGATCATTTTAAACTTAAACATTTGGATCGCACTCGTTGGAAGACCTGACAGGTTTTAAAAACCTGTCAGGTCTGGATGCTTCATCTTCAGCAAAGACTTAAATATCAATTATCAATCTATACTATTTATATAAACAATCAGCAGTGAACAGTGAACAATAAGCAATGAACAATTATCAGTTAGAAATAAACGATTAAACAAATAAACAATTCCACTAATAATAGTGTTCAATCACCACCACTTATAAAAAGCAAAATGCCGGATTTTCGATTGAAAATCCGGCATTCTATATTAAAAAGCGGTCATTTTTGACCAAAAATCATTCTAATTTCCTAACATATTCTAGGAGGCTGCTTGGAGCTTTTTAATCGTTGATTTTGCCAACTTGCGCTCTGCATATTCTCTGGTAACCTTCAGCTCGGTTTCTTCTAAACTTGGCAGTTCGAACATCGCATCGGTAAGGATAGCTTCGCATAACGATCGTAGACCACGTGCGCCCAACTGATATTCCATCGCTTTGCCCACGATATAATCAAGGGCTCCATCAGTGATTTCAAATTCGACGTCATCCATCTCAAACAGTTTTTTGTACTGCTTGATGATCGCGTTTTTAGGTTCTGTAAGAATTGCGCGAAGTGCTTCTACATCTAGCGGATTCATATAGGTAAGTACCGGTAAACGACCAATGATCTCAGGAATCAAACCAAAATCCTTAAGATCTTTGGGAATAATATATTTCAAAAGATTGTTTTTCTCATAGACATCTTCGTTTTTACTGGCTGTAAAGCCTACGGCCTGCATATTGAGACGTTTGCTGATTACACGCTCTATACCATCAAAAGCGCCACCGGCAATAAAGAGAATATCTTCTGTGTTGACCTCTATAAATTTTTGATCGGGATGTTTACGGCCTCCTTTCGGCGGTACATTTACCGTAGTTCCTTCAAGCAATTTAAGTAGCGCTTGTTGCACGCCTTCACCACTCACATCACGGGTAATGGAAGGATTGTCGCTCTTGCGCGCAATTTTATCGATCTCATCTATAAAAACAATGCCACGCTGTGCTTTTTCCAGGTCATAATCAGCGGCCTGTAATAAACGGGTAAGAATACTTTCTACATCTTCACCCACATAACCAGCTTCGGTAAGTACCGTCGCGTCTACAATGGTCAAAGGTACGTTAAGCATGCGGGCAATGGTCTTTGCCATAAGGGTTTTCCCTGTACCAGTCTGACCTACCATGATAATATTACTTTTCTGGATATCAATATCCTCGTCATTACCAGGCTGCATTAAACGTTTATAGTGATTATAAACAGCAACGGCCATCACTCTTTTCGTATATTCCTGACCTATAATGTACTGATCCATAAAGGCATTGATCTCCTTTGGCTTTTTGAGCATAAGGTCTTTGGAAAGATCACCGTTCTGGGTTTCTTTGGATTCCTCAACCACAATGCCGTGCGCCTGCTCGATGCAGCGGTCACAAATATGCGCGTCAAGGCCTGCAATTAGCAAGTTTGTCTCCGGTTTTTTGCGTCCACAAAATGAGCATTCTAACTCTTCTTTTGCCATAATACAGTGTTTTAACCCCTACCTTTCGTCCATTATCAGCTTGAAGCCGAAAAAGGTACATTACGCTCTTCTTTATCTCACGGGGATATTTGAGATAATTTTAAGTGCTATTTTAATACGCAGAAGAAATATGCACTTCCTATATTATAAGGCTGTTATTATTACTATTTTTTTGTGTTGTCCCTAGTCAAGATTTCATCTATCATACCATATTCAAGCGCTTTATCTGCCTTCATCCAGTAATCACGGTCACTATCTTCATGTATTTTTTCATACGTCTGACCAGAATGTTTGGCCAGAATACGGTACAGTTCTTCTTTTAAGATCAAGATCTCACGGGCAGTAATCTCGATATCACTGGCCATACCCTGAGCCCCGCCCATAGGCTGGTGGATCATCACCCGTGAATGGGTCAATCCGCTGCGTTTGCCTTTTTCACCTGCGGCCAAAAGTACTGCGGCCATTGAAGCGGCCATTCCGGTACAGATCGTGGCCACGTCCGGTGCGATGAACTGCATCGTGTCATAAATACCTAGACCGGCATAAACGCTACCACCTGGCGAGTTAATGTATATTTGAATATCTCTGGCAGAATCTGTACTTGCAAGAAAAAGAAGCTGTGCCTGTATAATGTTGGCCACTTGATCATTGATACCGGTTCCCATAAAGATAATACGATCCATCATCAATCTGGAAAATACATCCATGGACACCGCGTTCATCTGGCGCTCTTCTATAATATTTGGCGTTAAAGATACAGGGTACATGCTGCTCATGATCTGATCGTAGTACATACTACTGACCCCTTGATCTTTAATCGCGAAATCTTTAAATTCTTTATTATAATCCATTTTTTATCTTCTTTTCCTTAGAACTTGTTTAAACTAACTCCTGTTTGATTTGGAACCCGATTAAAATCGCAATTGAGAACCGTTGCTTCGTCTAAAATTTAGCGAATATCTCGATATTTCAAAATATTTATACTTAGCTAGAACCGTAATCCCGATAGCTATCGGGAGTAAATGAGTTTGAATTAACCCTACCTGCCGGAGTAAAGTAGGTGGGTTTAAACAAGCTCTAAAAACTGTTCAATTCCGGCACTTTTTCAGTTCTTGGAATTGCCCTATTTATTTTCAGTTCAATTACTGTTGTAAAACGATCTTCTTTTGAACATAAAAGGCGTTTAGCATCTAGTGCCGTGTCAAATCCATTTTAGCCGGCTCAAGCCTTGTTCTTTTCCATCTGTCCTGCGTTAAAAATAGTTCCGTAGCTAAAGCTATACAACAATTTTTAGCCTTGGCCAGATAAAAAATAACGATTGCTTAACCGACACAATAAACTTGACACTGCACTGGGTCAAACGCCTTAAAGATACTATAAATTCTGCTAAGACACTAGTTGTAAACTTCTTTGACAAACTCGTCAAAGCTTACCTCCTTAGTCGTAGTGTTTACTTTTTCCTTGAAAAACTCCAAAAGCTTTTTATTCATCAATTGTTCAGAAAGTCGCTTTACTTCGTCCTGATTACTCAATATACGTGCCGCGATATCATCCAGTTGTTTTTCTTCTGGTTCTGTCTGGCCATATTGTGCCATCTGCATCTTGATCATTTCTCTTGCATATGACTTGATCTCATCAAAAGTAATCTGCAATTTATTGTCTGCTACGATCTTGCCCTCTATAAGCTGGTAGCGCAACCCTTTTTCTGAACGCTCATACTCTGTTTTTGCCTCCTCTTCAGTAAGTTCTTTTTCGCCCGACTGTTTGATCCAACGTGTCAAAAATTCCGACGGAAGGTCAAATTTGGTCTCCTCCAATAGGGCTTCGGTCACATCGTTGAGCAATTGCTGATCGCTTTGCTGCTCAAATTGCGCTTCGGCCTCCCCTTTTATCTTTGCTTTCAACTCGTCTACACTTTTTACAGCATCGGCACCATAAAGTTTATCAAAAAGCTCTTGGTTAAGTTCAGCCGGTTCGCGCAAGTTGACCTCTTCGATCTTAAAGGTCACCTCTGCATTTTTTTCTTCCGCTTCTTCTTTTTTCAATCCCAAATGGGCAGAATAATCAGCTTCTTCTGTAAAAAGGTCTTTAGTATTTACGGTAACTTCATCTCCTTCTTTTTTTCCTATGAAAGCCTCTTTAGGCGCATCGGCAAGCTTATTGATCTCTAGGGTACTGTGTTTGTTAACTTCAGCATCGGCATTCACAAAAGATCCTGTGATCTCAACACCTTCGGCAACCTCATCTTGGCTTTTTATTTTTCCATATTGCTTTTGAATGGTCTTTACCTGATTCTCCAGCATTTTATCATCGGCTACAATTTTATAATCGGTGATTTCTTTCTTAAGATTAAGATCCAGCTCAAATTTTGGCGAAAGCCCAAGCTCAAATTCAAAATTGAAATCCTCTTTGTCCCAGTTCAAATCTGCCTGATTTTTTGGCAGTGGATTGCCCAGCACTTCCAGATTTTCTTCGGTAAGATAATTTTGAAGCGAACTTTGTAATAATTTGTTCACTTCTTCTACCAGTATCGCTTTACCATATTGCTTTTGCACAAGGCCCATGGGCACGTGTCCTTTTCTAAAACCTGGTATATTCGCAGATTTTCGGTAATCTTTCAGTAATTTTTGTACTTTCTCGTTATAATCGTCTTTTACAATGTTGACGGTTACCACTGCATTAAGTTCGTCTGTATTTTCTCTTGTTATATTCATTTGCTATATAGAATTTTGCCGATAAAAATTGGAGTGCAAACGTACACTTTTTTTGCATCCTTGCCAAGTTTCAATTGCTCCAGTGGATTTTTATTCCCCAGATGGTCACACTGAAATAAAAATAAAATAGTACAAATCGGTCTATTTTATTTGTTCTGAAGTTAATTGTACTGCACTTTAAACGTGTCCTATTTTTCTTTAATCAGACCAAAAAGAACGGACTGAAATAGGGATAGCAGCAAGCTGAAAATTAAAGCGTACCAGATATTTTCCACACCAAAACCCGACACCAGGTAATTCGCCAGAAGAATGATAAACGCGTTAACGATAAGTAGAAAAAGCCCCAGCGTAAGTACGGTTATGGGAAGTGTGAGCAAAACAAGAACAGGTTTTACAATAAACCGAAGAAGCGCCAGCACAATGGCCACAACGAGCGACGTCCAGAAGGAGTCTACATAGATACCGGGCAACAGATTGGCAAGAACAAGCACGGCCACCGCAGTAAGCACTAGTTTTAATAGGGTTTTCATAAAAAAGATTTCGAATTTTGGATTAAAAAAGGGCAAAATTAGCTAAAACGGATAAAATTTCCCTTTTTTTCGCTCTATTTTTCCCTTTTTCGCCTTTATTTTTAGAATTTAAAAAGCTTACTTAGCGCTAGCTGTAACTGTTATAGTGTTATAATCGCCTATATTCACAACTGGAATAGTGGCATCGTATTTCCTATTGATCGCTCTGATCATGACATTGGCAAGATGCGCGTAACCACGTGGGGTTGGATGTACCCCATCAAGTGAAAAAGCCCCGCCGGTGGCAAACGTGGACGTCAAAGTACCCGAATCATAAGAAACACCGGTCGTCGCTATCTGCTTTAAAATGGCTTCGGCATCTATAAGGATAAGATCATTTGCCGCTGCAAGCGCAGCAATGGTTTG
>JBDNGW010000691.1:0-4235 GCA_041689735.1 Leeuwenhoekiella sp.
ATGAATTTAAAGCGTGGAAATCGAAGATAGTGTCTAATAAATATTTAAAAGCCTTTATAATAAGTTCTTGAACATCTTCTTCACTAATTCCATCTCTTTTTCCGTTTTCGTCGCCATGTAAAAGTCGATTTTGATAGTGTTTATCAATCCATAATTCGACTTCAAATTCTGTATATTTATGCAAAAGTCTCGCATTATCTGAAGCACAGTTTGATTCAAAATCAGATGCAGATTTAGTAATTTTCCTAATTCTTTGTCTTTTACTCATAAATTTTATTAAAAGGCAAAACTAGCTACTTTAATTTTAGTTATGAGTGAATTACAATGAATTCTCAATTGTCCTCCAGAATACAACACTATAATTTAATAAAATCACTACCTCATTATTTTTTCGAATAAATAATCCTTAAAATATCCATTTTCATCAGGAAATTGCCCAATGACCTGTAGGCCCGATTCCTGAGCTATCCAGTTGACGATAGTGTCGTCATACTTCTGTGAAATTTCGGTATGAATGCTTTCCCAAGCTTCAAAATTTATATCCAGATTCAGCCGGTTTATATGCACTTTCTGCTCTTTTTTGCTTACTAAAAAACTTTTGGTCGTTCCCGTTTCGGGATTGTAAGTGGGCCAATGCAAGAAAGCTTCAATGTCAAAATCCGCATCAAGTTCCCTGTTAATGCGCGTAAGGAGGTTTTTATTAAATGCTTCGGTTACACCTTTAGTGTCATTATAAGCAGAAAGTATGCGTTCTGGGGATTTTTTCTGATCCAGACCCATGAAGAGTATGTCGCCATTATTCATGGCTTCTTGAATATTTTTGAGAAAATCCACGGCATGCTCAATGGTGAGATTGCCTATGTTAGATCCCAGCAGCATAATAATTTTCTTGCGCTTATTAAACTGGGAAATATTGTCAAGCACTTCTATATAAGTGCCCTGTTGAGTCTGTATGTCAAGGTCTGGCCAAGTTTTGGTCACGCTGAACTTTAGCTCTGCCAGCACATCTGCGCTGATATCAATGGGTTTATAGCTGAAATTGACATCGTTTTGCATAAAATGCTGCAACAATAACTTAGTCTTTTTACCGTCACCAGCACCCAGTTCTATAAGGTCAAAACCCGCTTCGGTACTGAATAATCGTGCGAACTGCGCTTTATTTTCATTTATGATATCGTATTCACAATCCGTAAGATAATATTCGGGAAGCGCCATGATCTCTTGAAAAAGCTTATCGCCTTTTTTGTCATAAAAAAACTTAGAGGAAAGGTATTTGGGAAACGCACTTAAGCCCTCATAAACCTCACTTTCAAAAGCAGTCTTAAAAGCAATTTTTTCTTGTGTAGCCATTTAGTTTACCTGTAGTGTTTTCGCTAGCCGAAGTCCGGTAAACTGCCAGCGTAAATATGGATGAAAAAAATTTCTGTATGTTGGGCGGGTATGTTTTTCCGATGTCGCGACAGATCCGCCTCGTAAAGTCTTTTGATTTACCATGAATTTCCCGTTGTATTCACCGAGTGCGCCGTCAACTTTGGTATATCCGGGATAAGGAAGATAGGCACTTTCCGTCCATTCCCAACGTTGTCCCCAAGAAAAACGTTCCTGTGCGGCCTCCCATTCAAATTCGGTGGGCAGCCGTAATCCTTTCCATTGTGCATAGGCAAAAGCTTCATAATAGGAAATGTGGGCGAGTGGGGCATTGAGATCCAGTTCCTGTAAGCCTTGTAAAGTATACTGCTGCCAGCCGTTTTTGGTTTCGTGCCAGTACAATGGTTTTGAAATCTTTTGAGTCTGAACCCAGTCCCAAGCTTCGGCATGCCAGAGTAGAGCGCTTTCATAACCGCCCGCCTCTATAAATTCCAGAAACTCGCCGTTCGTGACCAGCCGGTTGGCTATCGCATAATTATGTAGGAACACTTTATGACGTCCAAATTCATTATCATAGGCAAAACCCTTACCATTGGATCCTATTTCGTAAATCCCTTCCGGAATCTCCAACCATTCCGGCTTTTGATCTTCAATTTTGGATTCGACAAAATTAGAGCGGTAAGCAGGGGTAAGGGGATTGTTTCCCAGAATGTATTTTATATCGGTCAAGAGTAATTCCTGGTGTTGTTTCTCGTGATGAATACCTATTTCTACCAGGCCTTCAATTTCCGAAGAGATCCCGTCCTGGATCAATGCGGACAAATGCTGCGTTACATATTTTCTGTATTCATAAACCTGAGCAACGGTGGGGCGGGAAAGGTTGCCGCGGTCTGTGCGTACCACGCGTTTGCCCACACTCTCATAATAACTGTTGAAAACAAAGGCAAAATCTTCATCAAATAAGATATAATCGACTTTGTAGGGCTTGAGTATAAATTCCTCAAAAAACCAAGTGGAATGGCCCAGATGCCATTTGGGCGGAGAGACATCCACAATAGGCTGAACGACGTAATCCTCAGTCTGTAGTGAACTACAGATAATTTCGGATTGAGCGCGGGTCTCGGTAAAAAATTCAAATAATTTAGTTTCGGTAGCAATCATAGGTATGTACTTGACAGTAACACACAAATTTACAACCGTCGCTCAGCTACCTGCGTTAAGGCTTCGTTAAAAGGGGTTAAAATGTAAACGGCACTGTGTATTTGATAGCCTTTGGTTTACCACCTGCCTGTCCCGGGGTCATTTCAGGGATAGACATAATATTACGTTTAGCCTCTTCTTGCAGTGCTTCTGTTCCACCTTTCACATCGAGTACTTCTGGAAGCCCTTTTTCATTGATCATAAAGGTTATCACGACTTTCTCTTTAATGCTGCCGGGGTTATATCCTTTCGGAAACCTGAAATTTTTACCAATGTGCTGCGCCAGGTTTTGCTTAAAGCAAGCCTTTTTCTTGGCGATAGAACCTTCGCAACCGGGCCATACCGGTGCAATGTCTTTAACTACCATAGTGCTGCCCTTGACGGAAACACCTTCTTGGGCAAACGTTGTTGCAGTAAAAAGCAAAGTAAGTATTATTAAGAATTTTCTCATAATCATGATTTTATTAATTTATAATTTGGGTTGTTAAGGATTGATTCAAAAATAACCTATAGCACTTATACTTGTTCTTTTACTCGCTAACTGCGTTGAAAATACTCGCCTTAGCTAAGGCTATGCCTGCGTTTTTCGCCTTCTTAGCGAACAAAATAACTGCCTATAACCTGTATATTTATAATTGAACCAATCTTAAATGGCAACTGCACCCTTAATATGTGGATGCGGATTATAGTTTGTTAAGGTAAAGTCCTCAAAAGTGAAGCCAAAAATATCCTTCACTTCTGGATTAAGAGTCATTGTGGGCAATGCACGGTAATCCCTAGCGAGTTGCAGTTTTACTTGCTCCATGTGGTTGCTATAAATATGGGCGTCGCCAAAGGTGTGTATAAAATCACCAGGTGCATACCCACATACCTGAGCGATCATCATGGTAAACAGCGCGTAAGATGCAATATTAAATGGAACGCCCAGAAATACATCTGCACTGCGCTGATATAGTTGGCACGAAAGTTTTGGTTTCCCATCAGCTCCCCCATTGGGGGCTGGGGGGCCAGGGCTCACATAAAATTGAAAAAATGCATGGCATGGCGGCAGGGCAGCTTTACCATCCGCTACATTTTCAGCAAAGCTTTTTTTGGTGTCGGGCATAACGCTGGGATTCCATGCGCTTACAAGCATACGCCTACTGTTTGGGTTGGTCTTCAATGTGGCGATTACTTCTTTGATCTGGTCTATCTCATCATCGTTCCAATTGCGCCACTGGCGGCCATAAACTGGACCCAGATCGCCATTTTCATCAGCCCAATCGTTCCAGATTCGCACTCCGTTTTCTTGTAGATATTTGATATTGGTCTCGCCCTTTAAAAACCAGAGCAATTCGTGAATTATCGACTTTAGATGCAATTTTTTTGTAGTGATCAGAGGAAATCCCTCTGCCAGGTCAAAACGCATTTGGTAACCAAAAACGCTCATCGTTCCAGTGCCAGTCCGATCGCCTTTTTGCGCTCCATGATCAAGTATGTGTGTTATTAAGTCGTGGTACTGTTTCATTTTAAAGATGATGGTTTAAATTTCATATTTGTTTAATTGATTTTCCAAAAAGTGTCGGAAGAAGCTTTAGCCTGATCCAATAATTGTAGAATTGTTTCATCGTCTCACAACTTAATATATTTGATCTTCTAACCACGATAACACGCTGAAGCAAGCCTGC
>JBDNGW010000692.1:0-1598 GCA_041689735.1 Leeuwenhoekiella sp.
CTAAAGCTTGAATTATTTTAATGCAGTTTATAGTGTTATTCTGAAAAAGACAAATTAAACCGTTTTAATGTTTAATAATATGGCTGAATTAAATTATAAATTTTAAGTTATAAATGCTGTAGTCTTCACGTATAAGATACTATTATAAAACATGATTTTAGAAAGCAAAATCTCAATTAATTGTATCAAATCGTATAATTTTATATTGGAAAAAAGTAAAAAAATCCGATTTAAAAAAGGTGATAAATTGTCTACCATGTATTGAAAGTCAACATTTTTTAACTGTATTGAAAATACAGATATTTTTGCAAAAGTTTGGAACTTTGTAAAAGTTGACTTCAAAAAATCAATTCATAATTCATAATTTTTATTCTCTACGCGTCAAATCGAATTCAAAATTCATAATTTAAAAACATGTTCAAAAAATTTGTAATCATTTCGCTGGTTTTGGTTTACCTGGTCATTATCGCAGGGGCGGTTGTACGCATGACCGGCAGCGGTATGGGCTGTCCTGACTGGCCAAAATGTTTTGGTTACATCATTCCGCCCACGCAGGAAAGTGAACTCATTTTTAAACCGGATCACGATTATTTTAAAGGACAGGTAATCATTAACGAGGAGTCACTTCAGGTTTCTAAAACAGCTTTTACTTCTAACGAAAATTTTGACAATAGCAATTGGGAGCCTTACACCAAACATGATTACGCCATTTTCAATCCCTGGCACACTTGGATTGAATATATAAACCGCCTATTTGGCGCCTTGGCGGGAGTTGCAGTTTTGATTATGGCGATACTTAGTTTCAGACATTGGAAAAAATCAAAAAGAATCACCCTTTTATCATGGTTGGCGGTTTTTATGATGGGTTTTCAAGGTTGGCTGGGAGCTACGGTGGTCTATTCGGTGCTGGCGCCGGTGCGTATAACACTTCATATGATCGTCGCGCTACTAATCGTACTGCTGTTGATCTACCTGCTTTATCTGGTGCGCAAAAAGAGAGCTTTTTTTGTTTTTGACACCACTTTTAAATGGGGCATGATTTCCGCGCTGGTTCTTACGCTAATACAGATCGCTCTGGGAACGCAAGTTCGCCAACATGTGGATGAGCAGGTTGATATTGTGGGATATTCTGCAAGATCGCTCTGGTTGCAGCATCCCGAAATCACTTTTTATATACACCGCTCCTTCTCGACTGTAGTATTTTTGCTCAATCTGTTTTTGTTTTACCTTAACTGGAAAAAAAGACTTGGTCACCCGCTAATGAACTGGATCATCACTTTGATAGGTGTGGAGATTTTTACAGGTATTTTAATGTATTACCTTGATTTTCCATTCCTTACTCAACCCTTGCATCTGGTAATCGCATCTATACTCTTTGGCCTACAAAGCTATGTAGTGCTTACTGCATTAAAAGAAAAGCCCGATTTAGGACTGACAGAAGAAGACTAAGAGTTTGCTTTAAGGATCTGTTAAGAAATAAAGTGACCGAATTATAGGCAGTTATTTTGTTTGACCACAAGGCGAAAAACGCAGGCATAGCCGTAGCTATGACGAGTATTTTCAACCTGCCTACCGGCAAAGGCAGGCGCAGTGGGCGA
>JBDNGW010000693.1:0-7861 GCA_041689735.1 Leeuwenhoekiella sp.
ATCCAATAACTATCAAAAAACATGGTAGAAAAGCGAAAAGTATTTTTAAATATGGACTGAATTTCTTAGCTGGCATTTTGTTAAATAATGAAAATCAATCTAATATGAACATATTTCATTTTTTGTCATGTACTTAGAAAATGGGGTTTAACTTCTAAAATTAAATAAAAATCAGTTTTAAAACATAAAAAATGGCTTCAATTTTCACTAAAATCATCAATGGGGAGCTGCCGGCGAACGTGGTTTACGAAGATGACAAACATATTGCGATCTTAGATGTGAACCCAAATGCAAAGGGCCATACGCTTTGTATCCCAAAAAAAGAAGTAAACAAGATTTTTGATTTTGAGGAACAGGAATATCTTGATCTCATGCGTTTTTCCAGAAAAGTGGCGCTGGGGCTTGAAAAATCCGTCACCTGTAAACGCATCGGTCTTTCTGTGATAGGGCTTGAGGTGCCGCATGTGCACGTACATTTAATCCCCCTTTCCACCATGGAAGATGCCCGTTTTACTTCAAAAGTAAAGGTTTCTGATGACGAAATGCAAAAGCTCCGCGAACAGATCAAAAAGAATATAGGGTAACGATATTTAAGTATATCGCATAATCAGAAAAGCGGCCGCAATCCCCGCGGCCACAATGGCGAATAGGAGAATCAACGAGAGGGGCTTAAACTTAAAAAAGGTCTCTGGTGGCTGAGCAAGTTTCTTGTTGTATTCAAACACGCGTTCTATATCATCCGTCCAGCGGGAAGGGTAAATGATCGTATCACAATTGGTACAGTACATTGTACTCTGTACCTCACCGTTAGAACGCTCAAAAAGCTTTGTCTTTTCATTTCTATATGAAAAAATTAAGGTAAGTCCATCGGTGGAATAACATTCAGGACAGTTTGTCTTTAACGCGGCTTTTTTAAATTCAATATAACTAACAGCCATAATAGATAATCTTTCTTTGGGATAGTACTTTTACAACAACGCTCAAAATAAATGCAGCTGAGCATATTGCAAAAGTACTATCGTTTTAGCATCTTTTATAGATCCATTGGATAAAAGTTGCAGCGCTTTCTCGAAAAACATTTCATGCACAATAATATTTTCGGTTTCGTTTTTTGCTCCACCGCCGTCGGATACCTTTTGCGCATTTGTGTAAGGGGCGGTGAAATAATGCAATATTTCGGTCATCGCACCTGGTGAAGAATACGCTTCATAGATTTTGGTCACATTCTCTTTTTGTAAGCGATAACCGGTTTCTTCCTCTATTTCCTTTACAATGGCCGTTTTGGGATCGTTATCATCCAGCATGCCGGCGCAAGCTTCAATCAAAAAAGCATTTTCTTTATTTTGCATATACACGGGCATCCTGAACTGCTGGGTGAGGATCACGCTTTTGTTTTCTAAATTGTAAAGAAGCACGACCGCGCCATGGCCACGATCAAAGACCTCGCGCTTTTGATGTTCCCACTCGCCGTTAAGGTTTTTATAATCAAAACTGACTTCCTTTAAGGTAAAATGGGCTTGTGAGAGTACTTTTTCGGTTAGGTTTTTTGGTTTATTCATCGTCTATTTTTAATGCGATTTGAAATGTTGTGCCTTTGTCCTTCTCACTGCGCAGTACTTTTATCTGACCATCGTGATATTCTTCAATAATGCGTTTTGCCAGTGATAGTCCCAGTCCCCAACCGCGTTTTTTTGTGGTGTAACCCGGTTTGAACACGCTGTTGAATTTGTTTTTTGGAATGCCTTTGCCAGTATCTGTAATCCTTATTTTCGCGTAGCGCACATCCCGGGTGAGCACCAGTGTAAGCTCCCCTTTACCGCGCATGGCATCTATGGCGTTCTTGACGAGGTTCTCGACCGTCCAGGCAAAAAGCTCTGGATTTATTTTGACCAGCAGCACTCCTTGTGGCATGTCTTTTTTAAAAGTTATCAATTTTGAACTGCGCTTTGCCACATAATCAAAGGCTTCTTCGGTCTCGGTAATAATATCTTTTTTCACAAGTATGGGCACGCTCCCAATTTTGGAAAAGCGATCGGTAATTATATTGAGGCGCTCTATGTCTTTGTTTATTTCCATGAGGTACTCCGGATTAATATTTTCCGCCTTTAAAATTTCGGTCCAGCCCACGAGTGAAGATAAGGGTGTACCTATCTGATGGGCGGTTTCTTTGGCCATGCCCGCCCAGAGAAAGTTTTGTTCCGAAGCTTTTGAGGTTGCATAAAAAAAGTAAATGAGTGCAACAAAAAGTATCACCACGATAATAAGTGCAATGGGAAAGTATTTGAGTTGGTTTATTACTGGAGAATGCCCATAATAGGCGTACAGCAAATCGCCGTTTTCAATATCTATGCGTATGGGTTCATTTTCCTCCTCCATGCTGCGCAGTAAGTTGCGGTATGCTTCTTTGTTTTCAAGCACGCCCTCGGGAATATTGATGCTGTTATCCAGATTTTCATTTTCATCGGTAATGATAATTGGGATTGTGGTGTTTTTTAGATTGATGAGCGTATAGAGGTTAAAATACGCATTAGAATCTGCCGCGTTGATGCCTTGTAATGCGCGGCCCCAGATTTCCATTTTATCGCGTTCGGCCTGTTTGAGCTGGTCAAAAAACAGAGATACATTCCATAAAACCAGACCGGTTATGGCAAAGGCGGCAAAAATAATGAACCAGCGAGAAAACCGCTGATCAATGTTAATACGCATGTAAGATTTATTTAAAGCCAGCAGTAGGTTAGATCCCACTCCTGGGTTTTCCCGATCTCCCAGGTTAAAATTCCAAAGTTATTTTGGAATTATCCTCTCGGATTAGTTTGGGAGGTAGTTGATATTTTTTTTCAAAGCATCACAGGCCTTTTTGGCGCTATGAATAAAGATAAAGCAATTCCATTACAATTATTGTATAGGCTGCGGTTTTAAGTGCGGGGGCATATGCCTATATTTGCATAAATTACAATAGAATATGCGCACCATAGACCCAAAAGTGGTTAGTACAAAAGAATTATATGGCTATCTGGCAGCCGCAATTGGTCCTCGGCCAATCGCCTTTGCAAGCACGATGGATGCGCAGGGAAGGCCAAATCTTTCCCCATATAGTTTTTTTAATATTTTTAGTGCTAATCCGCCGGTTCTCATTTTTTCCCCCCTTCGCCGCATGCGTGATAATTCAACCAAGCATACTTTGCAAAATGTTGAGGCGACGGGAGAAGTGGTGGTGAATATTGCAAATTATGCCATGGTGCAACAAATGTCATTGAGCAGTACCGAATATGAGGAGGGCGTAGATGAGTTTGTAAAAAGCGGACTAACAAAAACGCCTTCGGACATTGTAAAACCATTTCGTGTTGCCGAGGCTCCCGTGCAGATGGAGTGCAAGGTGATAGAGATCAAAAAACTGGGCAGCGATGGTGGGGCTGGAAATCTTATTATATGCGAAGTGGTAAAAATGCATATTAGTGAAAATGTACTTGATGAAGCGGGAAAAATTGATCAACATAAGATTGATCAGGTAGCTCGTATGGGGGGCAACTGGTACTCCCGCGCCAATTTGGGAAGGTTTGAAGTGCCAAAGCCGATTGATAAAAAAGGAATTGGCGTTGATGCAATGCCCGAAAGTATTAGAAAAAGTGTTATTTTAACGGGAAACGATCTGGGCAAATTGGGCAATGTGGAAAATTTGCCTAAAAAGGAGGAAATTGAGCAGTTTTTAAGTAAAAATAGAGATTTTAGAATGCTTTCCGAAGCGGGCGATATCGCTCGTATACACCGACGGGCGCAGGAATTGTTGCATGAGGAAAAACCTCAAGAAGCGTGGAAGCTTTTGTTGGCCGAAAAAAAGGCCTTACATAACCAGAAGATAACCAATAAGGATAAAAAATAATCACTTTTTGGCCATACGGCTAAAATAATAAGAGCTTTTTTAAACGCTTGTCGTGCCTCTGGCAGGCAGGGTTCAATTTAAACGGACTTTCATCCAATAGCAAACGGGATGCAAATCAGTAAGGAGTCAGATTAAACAAGCTATAAACATTAAACAATCAGATATGGAAGTACAGGGAAAGATAAAAGTAATAGGAGAAGTGCAAACCTTTGGCACCAGCGGTTTCAGAAAACGCGAAATCGTTGTGATAACCGAAGAACAGTACCCACAGACCATTATGGTGGAATTTGTACAGGATAAAACCGACCTTCTCAATAACTTCAATGTAGGTCAAGATGTAAAAATAAGCATCAACCTGCGTGGGCGGGAGTGGGCAAATCCGCAAGGGGAGATCAAATACTTTAACAGTCTACAAGGTTGGAGAATTGAAAATCTACAAACTTCAGCACCTTCCGGTGATAAGCCTCCAGCACCACCGGCAGACAAGTTTGAACCCGCTTCAGACTTTGAGGATGACGATCACGATGATCTTCCTTTTTAGAAAACCAGATTAAGGGGTTGTAATAAAATAAAGTTTACAGAATTGACAATGTTATTTTGTGCAGTAACGACCTGCCTGCCGGCAAAGGCAGGGGCAAAAAACACAGCTTTAGCCTTAGCTAAAGTGAGGCTTTTTAACCTGCCTACCGGCAAAGGCAGGCGAAGTTAGTGTGCAAAAGAACAAGTCAAAATGTATAGGTTATTTCATTACAAGCCCTATGATCTTTAAAAAGCTTTTTTACTCCGGTAAAAAGGCTTTTTATTAGTTAAAAGATAGCGTATTGCACTTCATCGCAATATTGAACGAAATGGCTCTAGTGTTAAGTTAAATGTAATGTGACTTATCAGGCAATCGCGAGTTTTGAGTCAGGTCGAGGCAGAAAATCATCTCATAGCCGTAGCTACGGAATTATTTTCTAACGAAGAGATGGCTCAAAAGGCGCCTTGCATTATACGACAGCTTATGCTTAAATTAACACTAGTTTAAGCTAGCATTATTAGAAGTTCGTTACTTCGAGTGGGGTTTTTCTGTAGCGATAGCGAAGAAAAACGGCGTATCGAGAAGCCTTAGATACATGATATTACTATAAGAATCAGGCCTTCTCGACCTGCCTACCACCAGAGGCAAGTGCATTCCGATGATCCCGATAACAATCGAGACGGGATACTCGAAGTGACCCTATAACTTCTATACAAGATAATTTTTTGGAACAAAACCCTTCCTAAATCAATGCTCTATTAAACCAGAGCAATACAATGGATTTTACATAAATCTTTAATACAATCAACCGCTTATCATACTTATAGGAACAGCAGATCCTTTTCCAGATCCTTCGCGTGCCAATCCCGACGGATTGCTGGCTGTAGGCGCAGACTTGGCTACCTCACGATTGTTGAAAGCTTATAAGCAGGGTATTTTTCCCTGGTACAGTGCCGGTGAGCCTATTTTATGGTGGTCGCCAGACCCGCGAATGATACTAAAACCGGAAAAGGTAAGGGTCACAAAATCCATGCGCAAAACATTACGGGACGATGGTTGGGAGGTAACCTGTAATACCTATTTTCTGGAAGTTCTATTGAATTGCAAACGCATACACAGGGAAGGTCAAAACGGCACGTGGATCACTAATGATATGGTCGCGGCCTACCTAGAATTGCATGAACAAGGACATGCAGAATCCGTTGAAGTCTGGCAGGACGGTACGCTTGTAGGTGGTCTTTATGGTATCAATTTGAAGGAAAACAAGGTTTTTTGTGGGGAGAGTATGTTCACTAAAGTGAGCAATGCCAGTAAAGTCGCGCTGATCACACTTGCTCAAAAACTGGAAGAAGAAAGCTACAAAATTATAGATTGCCAAGTCTATACGCCACACTTAGAGCGTATGGGCGCCAAAGAAATACCTCGGAAAGAATTCTTAAAACTACTGAAAACTACAATTTAAAAATAGCCGAGGTATACCCAAAAACGCGTCCGCTGGGGTTATTAAGGTAATTTGCATAACGGTATTCTGCGCTAATCTGCAATTTGAAGGCGTCGGTCAATTGATAGCCCAGTCCATAGGTAAAGCGCTGGTCAAGTTCTGGAGCGCCTTTCGCCGATAGGCTATAGAGTGCCTCAGTACTTACAACGACATAAAATTCATGTATGTTCAAAGTTGCTCCCTGCAACGGAAAATCCAGAGCAATGCGGTAGCGTGTCCTAAAAACGGTTTCATTCTCATAAAAACGCTGCTCAAAACGTGCGCGATGCCCCCAGCGAAACTGGTTAAACGTTTTGCTATAGCTATATTGCTGGGTGAGCCTAAACTCATTGCTGCGCTCTGGGCTGAGCCAATCGCGGTTGCGGTAACGTACGCCAAGACTTAGTTTGGAATAAAAGCCACTTTCATAACTGGTAAAGTGTGAGAATTCCAAATGCTCTCCTTGGAAGGAAGGTTTGCCTGGCTCATCATTGTTGAGCAGGTTCCTGTTGGTAAACTCAAAGTTGAAGCTCCACCGGGAAGCCGGACTGTAATTAAAGCTGAGTTCTGGCTGCCAATATATGCCCGTTTGCTGGCTAAAGCAAGACAATGAAATCATAAAAAAGAACAGGAAAACCTTAAAATAGAAAAAATTCATACGAGCGTCTTATTACTTTCCGTGTTTCTAGTTCTTTGCCTGTGGAATCAAAACGTATTTCCATTTCCTCCAGTTTATTTTCTTTGTTTTTAGTGGCCACAATAAATTCATACTTATCGGGATTTTTTCTTTCGTCAAAGGCATCTCTGGTATTGGCAGGGATAAAATGTTCTTGAATCTTTTCGATTTTATGGCGTTCGTAGGTGTTTTTCAGGTAATTTTTAATAGACTTCGTGATGTTTTCGGGTATTTCGTCAAGATCTATGGCTATTTCAATATCAAGGAGTTCACCGTTTTTATCAAATTCTATACTATATTTATGACCTTTTAACTTGACTTTGGCCTCAAAACTGCTGTGTTCATTATCGCTTTCCAGATAGAATTTTGTCCTATTAAGATTTATGGGCAAAGTTTTTAAAGTGTGTATGGCCTCCGCAGGCATTTCGGCTTCTTTAATGCGCTTTTCCACTTCATTTTTTGTTTCCTGAGAAAATGCGGCATTTCCCAAAAGTATCAATATAACGCTCAACAAGAATTTTCTCATTATGCATGTTTTTTTACTTCCGCGTAGCGAAAACAGTTTAACTCATGATCATTTACCAGCCCCGTGGCCTGCATAAAAGCGTAAGCCACTGTAGGGCCCATAAATTTAAAACCACGCTTTTTGAGATCTTTGCTTAGTGCCTCGCTTTCCGGTGTTATTGCAGGTGCGCTTTTATAATTTTCTATTGCGTGTTGTTGGGCTTTATCATTTACAAAGGCCCATACATAGTCTGAAAAACTACCGAATTCTTCTTGAATTTTTATAAAAGCCTGCGCATTGGTAATGGCAGACTGCACTTTTAATCTATGGCGAATTATACCTTTGTCCTGCAGTAAGTTTTCAATTTTTTTATCGTCATAATTGGCAATCTTTTGGTAATCAAAAGCATCAAACGCTTCCCTAAAATTTTCGCGTTTACGCAAGATTGTGATCCAACTCAAACCGGCCTGAAAGCTCTCTAAAACGATAAACTCAAAAAAAGTGCGGTCATTAGTTACCGGTACGCCCCATTCTTTGTCATGGTAGCTTTCATAAAGTACATCGCCCAGGCACCAGCCACATTTGTCTTGGCTCATAATTAACAGATTCTAAGCGTTAAAGATATTATTTTTGCAGGGAATTAATCGTGAATAGATTGGTCTTAGGATCTGTTAAGAAATAAAGTGACCGAATTATAGGCAGTTATTTTGTTTGACCACAAGGCGAAAAACGCAGGCATAGCCGTAGCTATGACGAGTATTTTCAACCTGCCTACCGGCAAAGGCAGGCGCAGTGGGCGA
>JBDNGW010000694.1:0-3850 GCA_041689735.1 Leeuwenhoekiella sp.
CGATGCGCTTAAAAAACTGGCAGAAGGCCTCAGCACACAGGGAATTGCCACCTTTAGGTATGACAAGCGCCTTGTGGCCATGTTACGAAAAGGTGACATTGACGAGGTAACGATAAAATTTGATGATTTCGTTGTTGATCTGGTAGCGGTCATAGACTATTTTAAGGAAGCCGATTATTCCGCTATCACATTGATAGGGCACAGTCAAGGCGCGCTCGTCGCCACGCTGGCCGCACAACAAACGTCAGTATCCAAAATTGTTTCCCTTGAAGGTGCCGGCCATACTATTGATACCATTATCTTGGAACAGCTTGCGGCACAGATGCCATTTTTAACCGAGGAGGCCACGCAAGCTTTTGAAAAATTAAAAAACAATAAAAAAATTGATAGCGTAAGCCCACCATTAAGTACGCTGCTCCGCCCTTCCCTACAGCCCTTTATGCGAAGTTGGATGGTGTACGATCCTGCCGAAGAACTGCAACGACTGCAAATTCCTGCGCTGATCATTACAGGTTCAAAAGATTTACAGGTTTCTGAGGAAGAAGGTAACATTCTAGCTAAAGCAGTGCCCACCGCTGAACGCGTACACATAGAAAAAATGAATCATGTACTGCGAGAAATAGAGGGAAACGCCTTGGAAAACAGCAAAAGTTATTATCAACCTTCCCTGCCCATTGTGCCACAAGTGGTCAATGCAATCAGCGATTTTATCAACCAATAAACCTTGATTTGTCGCTTTCAAATTCAGCTTATTTATAATCAGCAAATCAATTAAACGACTGTACTACTCGTGGTTCAGCTAAAATCCTTATTTTGCCTGCCGAAAATCCTTCTTTTTTATGCAACACGAGCCCCTTATTGTCAATGATGCCATTGTTTTTGGGCTTCTTATGCTTGCGATAGCCAGCGTATTTTATACATCCAGCAAAACATCGGGGTTCTGGCAAAAATTTTACAAAGTTGTTCCTGCGCTGCTCATGTGCTATTTGCTTCCCGCAATTATGAGTACTGCCGGTCTTATAGCCCCCGAAATATCCCAGTTATATTTTGTTGCGAGCAGATACCTTTTGCCGGCCTCACTCGTGCTGATGACTTTATCTATAGACCTCAAGGCAATATATAATCTGGGCCCAAAAGCGCTTATCATATTTTTTACGGGCACAATTGGAATTATCATAGGCGGTCCCATCGCCATTTTATTGATCTCCGCAGTTTCTCCCGAAACGGTTGGCGGCGCTGGTCCTGATGCAGTATGGCGCGGTCTGGCCACGCTCGCTGGAAGTTGGATAGGTGGCGGTGCAAACCAGGCCGCCATGCTTGAGATCTTTCAATATAATCCCGATAAATATGGTGGGATGGTCTTTGTGGATATTGTGGTGGCCAATTTGTGGATGGCCATTATTTTAATGGGGATCGGTAAAACAGAAAAGATAGATAAATGGTTAAAGGCAGATTCTTCGGCAATAACCAATTTAAAGGAAAGGGTTTCTGCTTACTCGGAAAAAGTGACCCGTAACCCCACGCTCAGTGATTTTATGATCATGCTGGGGCTGGCCTTTGGCGCGGTAGGTTTTGCCCATTGGGGATCAGAATTAATATCGTCCTTCTTGATCGGCAATTTTGAAATATTTAGTGATACGACCTCTGCATTATCATCATTTACTAGCCCTTTTTTCTGGATGATCACACTGGCCACCGCTGTTGGGATCGGTCTTTCCTTTACCTCCGCAAAACAGTATGAAGGCGGCGCGAGTAAAATAGGCAGTATTTTTATCTATATCCTCGTTGCAACCATAGGTATGAAAATGGATCTTACCATGATTTTTGATAATCCCGGACTTCTAGCCATTGGCCTGGTCTGGATGTCCATTCACGCAGCGCTGTTAATTATCGTGGCAAAACTCATCAAGGCCCCTTACTTTTTTCTGGCGGTTGGCAGTCAGGCGAATGTAGGCGGGGCAGCATCTGCGCCGGTCGTGGCAGCGGCGTTTCATCCCTCGCTGGCAACTGTGGGAGTACTGCTTGCGGTTATGGGTTATGTAGTGGGAACCTGGGGCGCGTACCTTTGTAGCCTGCTTATGCAAATAGCGGCAGCGGATGCATAAAATGCACAAAAAACAGTGAAAACCGGTTAAAATCAGGTTATTTTGACTGTTTACAAAACGATTGTCCCGATTCTGAGCATTAAAATAGCGAATCGGGTTTAGCTTTTCAATTAAAAAATGGGCATCTTTGTTCCTTAAACCAGAATCTGACCATGCTTAAAAAATTGATTTTTAGTGTTGCGATCCTCATGATCGTAAGTTGTAATAATTCCAATGACTTTTTTCTTACCGGCAACATTAGCGGACTTAAAAAAGGAACGCTTTATCTGGAACGCGTTGAAGACACCACGCTGGTCATCCTTGATAGCATGGAAGTAAACGGCGATCCCGAATTTGCTTTTGAGGCCAGAATAAAAGAGCCACAGGTACTTTACATCAATCTTAAAAAAAAGGACGCCTCTGATTATGATGACCGTATTTTATTTTTTGCCGAACCTGGCGAAATGACATTGACCTCTTCCCTCAAAAACTTTGAAAGGCAGGCCGCCATTACGGGCTCAGCAAATCAATTGAAACTGGATGAGTATAAGAAAATGATCATTAAATTCAATGGTCAAAACCTTGATCTTATTAAAAAAAGCTTTGAAGCCCAACAGCAGGAAAATGAGGATTCCCTGGTATTCTACGATAAGAAAATGCAGAGCCTTGTACGCAGGAAGTATTTATACACCGTTAATTTTGCAATGACCAACAAAGATCTGGAAATCGCTCCCTACTTGGCGATCTCAGAAATTTTTGATGCCAATGTAAAATATTTGGACACGATTTATAATGTGCTGGAACCTAATATCCGCAAATCTAAGTACGGCAAAACCTTAAAGAGCTTTATCAAAGAGCGCAAAAAAACAGATAAACAACCAGAAAAAGTGAAAGTTGCAAATGAAGAGGTTATTGTCAAAGAGGATGCTAAAAAATAAAAGAATAAATTGAAAGTTTACTTTTATTCTTGCTGAATTTTATGGCATTTTTAAATTTTTAAACTGTTTGAAGTGGAATTTTATATTTCAGGGACAACGTCTACCATTTGGAACAACTCAATTCAAATTTTTACAAACGCTCTTTTAGAAAGTAAAAAGTAAGTTATTGTAACTATTGGTAAAGTTGCCCCCACTAATGCAATCGGACTAGACGACTTTAAAAATCCTATTATTGTGTATTCGGAGAGTATTCTAAAATGAAATTTTTATTATATTGAACCTATCTATTTCGGCCGATAAGTTATTTCAATGTCTCAATTTAGATTTAAAGATCAAAAAATTACGTTTTGAGATTGTGGAATAATTTCTGTAGCTATTAGAATAATAAAACGCTTAAAAAAATAATTATCAGATTTAAAAATATTCTCGTTTATAAAACTAAAAAACCTCCTAAAAAGCATTATAAATAGCACAATTCAAGAGGTTTTCTTACTTTTTTACCGTTTTCAGTAAAAGTGATTAAAGTTCGTTGACTTTTTTGATCAGCGCATCTCCCTTTTCCTCGAGTTCTTTTTTGACATCCTGGAGCTGTTTTTTACGGTTTTCTGCCGATTTATCGTTCACTTTTGCGATCAATGTGTCAAATGTTTCAATCGACTCATCAATGATTGCTTCAGCTTTTGCTTGATCTTCTTTGGGATTTTCTTGTTGCCAATCATACACCTCGTCCATAATATCTCCCAATACGTAATTGATATCTTTCTTTAAATTTTTAACACTTGCCATTATTTTGATTTTTATAGTTGAATATTAATTTATTATAAATAC
>JBDNGW010000695.1:0-4607 GCA_041689735.1 Leeuwenhoekiella sp.
ACCAGTCGGAGGCATAGTTTACGCGAAACAAAATAGCAAACTAATATCTAAATGGAGAAAAAATGAACCGTTTGGCGAATGGACGAAAGGAGAGTTTAATGCTTTCCCTAGTTTTGATGCTATCCGGTCAATTTACCTTTTAGATACTACGGCGACGTCATAATGACAGTGCTCGAATATTATCAAAAGAAATCAGGTTATTTGGGTTTGGATTTTACTGACCAAGCCCTGACCGATTTCATTGAAATATCCGGGTATTTGGTTGGTGATGAAATGGATGATGCTCCGAAATACGATAAGACGTATTTTGATTTGATCAAAAGTTTATTGCTTCGACCGAAATCAGTATCAGAGGCTCAATATTCGATTACTTATGATCTTGACGCTTTAATGCGGTGGATCACAATGGAATCAAGAAGGTTGGGAATCGATTCAGGGATTGGGCAAGTAAGAGACATGAGTTACTTGGCATGATTAAACAATATCCATATCAGTTACAAGTGATGGCCGGAACAACAGGATTTTCAACAGGATTTTCATCGGGGTTCCCATCGGGATTTTCATCGGGATTATCATCTTATAATGAGCAGTTGGGTATATGGGCAATCAGGACAACGCAATGGAAGGATCATTCAGAATGCAGAGACGAAATGTCGAGTTCAGGCGATAAGATAACGACAACGGACGGAGAAGTCTACGCTTATCAGTGGTTGGTGTTGATGCCAAAGGGCACGGCAAAAATTGAACCGGGAACGGATGTCAGGATAGACGGGAGGTTATCTGGAAAAGTGATAAGGTTTTCATCGGATCAATTGCATTGCAGATTATGGCTTTAGTACCACAGTTCACGTCTGCATCCCTAAAGAGGTTGTTTAGGTCACGGCTGGATAAAATGGAAGATGAGATTATAAGAGCGTTTGAATTGGTTGGGATGGAGGCAGTTAATGAATCAGTGAGGTCTGGAAGCTATATTGACAGGACTGGCAATCTTAGAAATTCTGCGGCGTATGTGATAGGGATCGATGGAGTGGTAGTATCAGAATTTCATAAGAATGATTTTGGGCGGGATTTTGCTCTGAAGATATTAGCAGAGGAAGGAAGCCAGGGGATTGTTTTGATTGTCGTGTCAGGAATGAGTTATGCGATTTACGTTGAAAGCAAAAACTATATAGTTCTGACAAGTGCCGAGAAGTTAGCGGAGAAACGACTGCCTAAAATATTAAAGCAATTAGCAAATGCCAACAATAATTGATGCAAAAGAATGGATATTTGACCAGCTGGTGACAGCGAAAACAAATAGTGAGATAACGATCGGGGGTGAAGTCTATATTGACAAAAAACCAACGACCGGGAAAGAGGACATAGTTGTGGGGGCGTTATTGATGAATAACGACTTTTGGCAGGATGTTGTTTTGAACGTGAATTGTTATGTGCCGGATATTGAGATCAAGGTGGACGGGAAAGCGGTAATGATGCCAGACCGGACAAGATTAAAGGTAATCACACAGGATGTTTACGCAGTCTTAAAGAACCAGACGAGCGATCAGACATATAGATCATATGTGGAGTTTACCACGCAGATTAAAGAAATTGAAGAACAGACGCATGTTATGAATTTCAGGATTCAAATGTATGCGGTAAATTATTAAAAATTAAAAAATAAGTAGTCATGGCAGGTAAAATTAGCAATGGTATATCAGAAATTCAAGTTGACAGTGTTGTTCTGGGATTTACAGAGGAAGATTCATTCTCTATAATCACTGACGACAACACTAGCACTCAGTCGTTTAATGTTGAGGAACAGGACGATCCCATACTCAAAATAGTGACGGGATCTAAAGGCATAAGTTTCGAGTTCACGGTGGCCGATCCGAATGAGGCAACGATTATAAAGTTGTTTGACGGGACCGGAACGCCGGATGTGGTCTTACCTGGAATTTCAAACATCCTGAAAAGTGTGGCGTTCGAGGTAACAGCCATTCAGGGATGGGGATTCACGGTAGCGGATGCGGATGTTTCCGCACGATTTACGGATTCGATGGGAAAAAATTCATTGTTGGGAGTTGTTATAAATGTAACTCCGAATGCTGGATTTACGATGATAGATACTCCTGAGACGACTTAGGAGGAGTAAAATTCAATGCATAGGAGCCTGCCTGCAATAATGTAGGCAGGCTTTTTTATTGAATGAACGGTATATATAATATAATAAACTGAGATATGAATAAAGAAATAAAAGAAGCGGACTTATTGCTTGGAATACCACACGTGATCCTTGAGACACGGTTTATGGGATTTGTGATCGAGTGGAAAATGGCGAAGATGACATTAATGCGTATGTTGCAATTGTCAAGGGTCTATGCACAAATCGTGGTAGACGAGGAAGCAATGGAAAGCAAAGAACTGAAAGTACAGTTAACAGCTCAATACGGGTCGGTTATTGATAACGCAAAGTTAGCTGTTCGGGTACTTGCTATATCGGTTGAAAGCAAATGGCCTAAATGGATACTCAGGCGGCACTTTATGAGGTCTATAGATTCAATTGAATTGCAAAAATTCACTTACAAGGTGCTGCAAACATCGAACTTTGCAAATTTTACGATGTCTATTTTCTTGATGAACGGGAGCCGGATAACGAAGCCGAAGAAAGTAGAACAAAAATAACAGGCTTAAATTCCGTGTACGGGGTGGTCGCTCAAGCGTGCCATCATTTTGGCTGGACGTTGGACTATATTTTGAACGAAATAGATTGGAGGGTTCTGCAAAGGATGTTGATTGATTCCCCGAAAGTGGAGTATCTGGATGGGAATGAACCGAAAAAGAAAACAAAGGATGAACTAAGATTGACCCCGGAAACATCCGAAGAATTTCTGGAAAAACTGAAACAAATTAAAAAATAATGCAAACAAGGGACGGCGGAATTTATTTTGGTTCAGGAATTGATACGGGGCAATTCTCAAAGGACATTGAGAAGATGCGTAAAAAGATCCTTTCTCTGACCAAAGAGGGGGAACAAGTTGATCTGGGAGCTATATCTGATAATCTAAAAGTACAAAAAAAAGCAGTTGCTGACCTTGAAAAACAATATAAAGGTTTAAGCGATATCTTGGACAATTTCTCACCCGGAATTCGTTCGGATGACTTGGTTCGAGAGCACAAGAAGATCGGGGTTGCCTTGGAAAGCGAAAAAAAGACGCTGATCGATTTAGAAACGGTTTACGAAAGTTTTGAATCCGAGCAGCGATCTGTAATGTTAAAGACCCGTCATCTTAGATATGAACTGGAAAATCTAGCAAGCCAGGGCAAAGAAAATACAGCCGAATTTCATGCACTATTAACCGAGTTGGAAGGCTTTACTAAAGCCAGACAAACAGTAAGTTCCTTCCAGCAGACCATGAGGCGCGGCAATGTTGGAATTCAGGCCTTCACCGGGTCACTTCGAGCAGGAACCGGGGCTTTTACGGCGTTTACCGGGGTTATGGGATTGTTTTTAACTCAAAATGAAAGACTGGTAGAACTGCAGACCCGGCTGCAGTCGGTTATGGCTATTTCAATCGGGGTTGAACAAACCTATCAATCGCTATTGAAACAAGGCAGGTTAATTCAGGCTGTGAAGTTGATCCAGATGAAAGCGGAAACACGGGCTCAAGCGTTGAAGACAAAGTCAACCATAGGGGCTACCATCGCACAACGGGCATTCAACCTAGTTGCAAAAGCAAATCCATATGTGTTATTGGCTGCTGCTATTTTATCCGTGGTTGGGGCATTGGTATTAATGACCAGAGGGCAGAAAAAAGCCGCTGAGGAACAGCGGAAACTAAACGAGGCTATTGCGGAAAGCACTGCTGATATTGTTGTAAAGTTTTCGCTTTTGCGGGAAGAATGGAAGAGGTTGGGCGATGATGTGGATGCCCAAAACAAATTCATAAAGGACAGGCAGGGGGTTTTTGATGACTTAAGTCTTTCGATTAATAATATTACCGAGGCTGAAAGTGCTTTTGTCAAGAATGGGGAAAAGGTTGTGGAAGCGATGGTATTGAGAGCCAAAGGTGCTGCATTCGCGGATGCTGCAAAGGATTCATTTAAAGAATACTTAAAACAAATAAAGCAAAACGATGCCGAACTAGAAGCTTTTGAAGCTGGTGGTCTCAGTAATTTCTGGCAAACTATTAAAGCGGGTTTAAGAACTGGGGGATCTACAGGGGAGAAAATGCGCGAAGCATTCGCTGATTTTACAAAAAAAATGGAGGAATCCCTTGATGCAGTTTTCAAAAGTGCAAATATTTTTGAAGAATTAGGACTGGATAAACCTGACGCTGGCCCTGACCCTGACCCAGAAGACGAAGAAGACAAAGCGAAAAAGACTATCAAACAATTTCTTGATGGTAGAAAAGCATTATGGGAGGACTATTATAAGGCCATCGATCTGCTAAGCAAGGAGCAAGCTGATAAGATATACGGAGATGACATAGATGTTAACGGCAACTTCATAGGCGAATTAAAAGCAATTGCCGGGCTGATCGAGACCAATGCAGATCTAACTAAAGAACAAGCTATACAGCTTATTGCGGTCAATGATGCTATATCTGACTTAACCGGTGCTGAAA
>JBDNGW010000696.1:0-5390 GCA_041689735.1 Leeuwenhoekiella sp.
GTTTGACCACAAGGCGAAAAACGCAGGCATAGCCGTAGCTATGACGAGTATTTTCAACCTGCCTACCGGCAAAGGCAGGCGCAGTGGGCGAGCAAAAGAACAAGTAGAAACGGGCAGGTTATTTCTATACAGATCCTAAAGCCCAGCTTTTTTAAACAAGTAGTAGAAAATTATAAAGAAAGTCATTCGAGAGTAAAAAAGTCCCGTTTCGGAATAACATTTGCACAAGGCACAATATCTTTACAAAAGCACCGCCCCTTTTTATGAAAAAATCCCATATAATTTTATTGCTTATAGCCGTAATGGCTACCTCCGTGGCCTGGCATAAATTTTACCTAAGCGTCACTCAGATAGATTACGTTCCGAAAGAGCACAGCATTCAGATCGTCACCCGTTTGTTTTATGACGATATTCAGAAAGCCCTGCAAGATCGCTATGACAGTAGCATACGAGTTGAAAAGAGCTACGACCAGAAAAAATTAAACGCCTATATCGATAAATACATTCAGCAGAAGCTTAAAATAAATGTCAACGGAAATCGCGTTGAGCTTCATTATTTGGGTCATAAGGACGAAAACGATTATGTGGTTTGTTTTATAGAAATAATTGGCATAGACAATTTAAATAGTATTGAGATCGAAAATACCCTGCTTATGGATGCTTTTCCCGAACAAAAAAATGTGGTGCACATACAGTTGGGCGAGACCCATAAAAGTTTTATGCTTACTTCAGAAAAGGACAGCGCAGTGTTAAATATTACGGAATAACCTTAATAAATCAGGCTTTTCAATACATTTAGCAATTCTTTAAATTAATCAAGATTTATGATATATAGTAAATTACCACTAATGGCCATTATGCTGTTTTTTACGTTCTCTGGTTTCGCACAGGAAGAGCAGCAACAACCCAAAGAAAAGCAGGCTGGCCATACCAATCTGAATAAATTCAGGCAGCTGAGTGATGAGTTTGCAACGCCAAATGTTTACCGGACCGCTTCTGGTGCCCCTGGGCCCAATTATTACCAGAATATGGCAGATTATAAGATTCAGGTAGAACTGGATGACAAGAATCAAACCATAACCGGTTCAGAAACAATTACCTATAAAAATAATTCTCCAGATGAGTTGACTTATTTGTGGTTGCAGCTCGATCAGAACATCCGCAAGAAGGATTCCCCCGCCAAAGACAAGGATGGCAGCGGGATGAGTGAGGTAATGCCCACCCAGAATTTCGTTTCAGAATATATGAAGGAGCCTTTTGATGGCGGCTTTAATATAAAATCGGTCACTGCGGACGGAAAACCCCTCAAATACACGGTAAATTTCACCATGATGCGTGTTGATCTGCCCGAACCCCTTAAAGCTGGCGATGAGTTTGAGTTCGCCGTTTCTTGGGATACAAATATTGTAGAGCACACCGTAGACCGTGCCCGTTCTGGTTATGAAAGTTTCCCTGACGGAAATAAAAATTACGTGATCGCTCAGTTTTTCCCTAGAATGTGTGTGTACAATGATGTTGAAGGATGGCAGAACTACCAGTTTTGGGGCAATGGCGAGTTTGCGCTTCCATTTGGCGATTATGAAGTAGATATTACCGTTCCCGCAGATCATTTGCTTGATGGTACCGGCGAACTTGTAAATCGCAAGGATGTATATTCCAAAGAAATGATGAACCGCTGGGAAAGGGCGCAAAAATCCTATGATAAACCGGTGATCATCCGAACACAGGCCGAGGCCGAAAAAAACGAAAAAGGCTTTAGTGACCAGAAAAAAACCTGGAAGCTCCGGGCTGAGAATGTACGTGATTTTGCCTTTACCACTAGCCGTAAATATATTATGGACGCCCAGGCGGTAAAATTCCCTGAGCATGACGTAATGGCGATTTCCATTTATCCAAAGGAAGGAAATCCGTTATGGGAACAATATTCAACGAAGGCAGTTGTGCAGACTTTGAATTCTTACAGTAGGATGACCTTTGATTATCCCTATCCCAAAGCGATTTCGGTCAACGCAAAAAATCAGGGAATGGAGTATCCCATGATCTGCTGGAACTACGGTCGGCCCGATGAGAACGGCCAAGTTTCAGACCGTGTAAAATATGGGATGATCAGCGTGATCATTCATGAAGTGGGGCATAATTTTTTCCCAATGATCGTAAACAGTGATGAGCGCCAGTGGGGCTGGATGGATGAAGGGATCAATACCTTTGTGCAATATGTCGCAGAACAGGATTTTGGCGAGAATTATCCCGATGCCATTGCACCAAATTCAAAGTACCCTTCCCGACGTGGGATACCTAGCAATATTGTGGATTATATGAAGGGAGATCAGGATTATATCGCGCCTATCATGTCAAATCCAGAAAACGTGTATCAGTTGGGCAACAACGCCTACGGAAAGCCGGCAACCGCGCTAAATATTTTAAGGGAAACCGTTATGGGCCGTGAACTTTTTGATTATTCTTTTAAAACCTATGCCCACCGTTGGATGTTCAAACACCCCACGCCCGAAGATTTTTTCCGAACCATGGAAGATGCTTCGGCCCTAGACCTTGACTGGTACTGGAGAGGTTGGTTCTATACCACAGACAATGTAGATATAGGCGTTAAGGAAGTGAAATCCTATTATGTGACCGATACCCCTACGGCGAAAGGAAAAGAGATGCTGACCAGGTATAATGTCAACGCGGCGGACATTGATGCGCTTTATGTGGTGGAGGAAGGCAGCGACGAGTTCAAACCTGAAATGAAATCCAAATCGACCATGGAAAATGCTCCCAAGCTGAATGCGTTCCTGATGGATAATTTCACACCGCAGCAACGTGAGGAAATGAAAGTCCCCAAGCATTTTTATGCGATCACATTCTCAAAACCCGGCGGGATCCCCATGCCGCTCATTGTGGAATTTACCTATGCAGACGGCACGAAAGAGAAAAAGACCTATCCTGTTCAAATATGGCGAAAAAACGATGCCGAAGTGAGCAAAGTACTCGCGACAGATAAAGAACTGGTAGGGGTAAACATAGATCCCGATCAGGAAACCGCAGATGTTGATCTTACCAATAACAGTTGGCCTGCACAACCGCAGAGTGAAAGTGAGTTTGACCAATTTAAAAACGAGGTGGACAAATAACGGATAACATGCTTTAATCTCTATTGGGTTTAATTCCCCGAGGCTTGCCTCGCGTTTTTGAGGAAAGTTTGAAAACGGATGGTTTTCATCAATCAAAAAAAAATTCCTCTAAATGCCTCGTTGGCTTGCCCCGAGGATTATTTACTAAAAATGGCATCAATAAAAATTCATTTTTATTATATTAAAGCCATAAAGCGCTGCAAAAATTTGCTTGGTACTAAAATAGCGTTAAACACATATGAAAAAGCTGACGAAAATTCGTCGGCTTTTGTTTTTTCCTGTTATATTTGTTGTCTATGATAATACCACTTTTTATCAGCGGTGGCGAGATCGCCTTCGTTGTTTTTTTAGTAATAATGGTTTTTGGGGCAGATAAAGTTCCCGATATAGCAAGGGGTCTTGGCAAAGGTATGCGCACCTTACGCCAGGCAACGGATGATATTAAGTCCGAAATCACTAAAAGTGCCGAAGATCGAGGCATCAATTCAGATATAGCCAAAGATGTAAAAAGCGAAATTGCAAAGGCTAAGGAGAGTATTGATGATATCACTGGCTCTGTGAAACGTCGCTTTTAATGTGGGAGCAACTTGCTAAATGGGACAGCGATGCCTTTATATTTCTCAATAATCTGGGGGTAGAAGATTATGATGCCTTTTGGATTTATATTACTATTCCAAAACACTGGATTCCGCTTTACGTCATTATTTTACTATTGTTCTTTATTGCCTTTAACTGGCGGAAAGCATTAATTGGAGTACTTTTTTTACTGGTGGACGTTTTAACCACCGTTGGTATTACAAATTTGGTCAAAGTAAATGTGGAAAGGTTGCGGCCCAGTAATCAACCACTGCTCGAAGATCTGATTCGCGTAATCCAAGAACCTCATAATTTTTCTTTTTTTTCCGGTCACGCTGCCTCTTCATTTACAGTTGCCACTTTTGTTGTTTTGATTTTAAGGCACCGTTTTCAATGGATCTATGCACTTTATATCTGGCCCATTTTATTTGCTTTGAGCAGGATTTTTGTTGGCGTGCATTATCCCAGCGATATTTTGGTAGGTACAGGCTTTGGTGTGCTTATGGCGTTGCTGTTTTACTGGTTGTTTAAGCAGATTTTGGGGCGTTATGGGGGGTATTATGAGATTTCTAAGGTTTAAAATAATATGATGCACTTAGATAAATATAAATTTGAATATATTGAAAGCGTCCTAATGCAGCGTTACTTTTTCTCAAAAATTTATCAGGTTTATTTCCTTTCTAAACCGTTTTTGGACCATTCGTATAGGTTTTTGGGCGTTTCCCTGCGGGTCGGGCTTCCTGCCTCTCGCGGCAGGCAGGTCCGCTTCAATCTTTTTGTTCGTGCCTCACAAAAAGGCTTCCTACCGGTAGGTGCAGGCAGGTCCGCTTCAATCCCTAACGCAAAATCCGATTTATAAGTTAAGGCTCGTTTTTGATAAAATTAAGCGCTTTCTCAACCTATTTTGGCTGTTTTTTAGAGTTCTAATGCAGGCTGTACTTCCTACCAGAAGTGGCTTTTAGGCAGGTTCTCTTCAATCCCAAACAAGAAACTTGGTCTTGATCAAATGAGTGCGCTTCTTAGGTGTTCTATTCTGAACAGGATAGGTTCAGCATGACCAATATACTTTTAGAATAACTTATGCATATACTAACATAAATTACTGTATTATTCCTATTTTCCGGCCTCATCAATAATACTTTTTCCGCAACCAGAAGGATACCCGAACCAGTAGTATTAAAGCCGGAACTTCAACCAATGGCCCAATTACTGCTGCAAAGGCCTGCCCAGAATTCAGACCGAAAACAGCGATTGCAACAGCGATGGCCAACTCAAAATTATTGCCTGCTGCCGTAAATGCGACAGAAGCTGTTTTATCATATTCCGCTCCCATTGCTTTGGTAAAGAAAAAACCAATAATAAACATTAAACCAAAGTAGATAAGCAGGGGAACGGCAATAATCAGAACGTCCATTGGGATTTCAACGATCAGTTCGCCTTTAAGGGAGAACATCACCACGATCGTAAATAAAAGCGCAATCAAGGTTATTGGCGAAATGGCAGGAATAAATTTGTGTGTGTACCATTCATCGCCTTTCAATTTTACCAAAATCAATCGGCTCAAAATTCCCAAAAAGAATGGAATCCCCAAATAAATGGCAACACTTTCGGCAATTGTCGCGATTGAAATATCCACGATCGCACCCTCAAACCCGAAATAGGGTGGAAGAACGGTTATGAAAA
>JBDNGW010000697.1:0-5983 GCA_041689735.1 Leeuwenhoekiella sp.
ATAAGATATATTCTAAGAACGTTTAGAAAGAGTAGTAAAATTTAGAAAATTATATAGTTTTTCAACCTTCCTTAAACCATGCTCAGAAACAAAACAAAATATCCCCATGAAAATAACCTATATGGGGTTCAGGATGAATATGATAATCAGTTACCAGAAGTACTTTGTATTACCACATATCCGCCGCGACAGTGTGGTATTGCAACCTTCTCCAGTGATCTTATAAAAGCGCTCCAGGATAAATTTGGACAGGCGTTTAAGATGCGAATTTGTCCGATAATTTCGGTAAGTGGCGAGGGCGAGCAACAAGGACAAAATCATCCTATTGTTGATCTTCGCGATCCTCTTACTTTTCTTAATCTTGCTGATTATTTAGATGTCAATCCCAACATCTGTATGGTTATGATTCAGCATGAATTTGGGCTTTTTCGAGAAAGGGAAAGCGGCTTTATGCAATTTCTCGCGCAGATACAAGTGCCTGTTATTGTCACGTTTCACACGGTATTGCCCAATCCGAATAAACAGTTGAGGAAGCAGGTGAAAAAGATAAGCGTTTTTGCCAGATGTCTTTTGGTCATGACCCGAAAATCTGCCGAAATTTTAGAAAGGGATTATAATATCAAGTCTAAAAAAACGGTGGTAATTCCACATGGTACACATCTCGTACTTCACAAAGACAAACAGCTTTTAAAAGAACGGTACGGAGTTGCAGGGCGGCAGGTACTCAGTACCTTTGGTTTATTGGGTCCTGGTAAAAGTATTGAAACCACCTTACAGGCTTTGCCGGCGATTATTGCTGAGCAACATGAGGTTCTATTTCTAATAATAGGAAAAACGCACCCCGGTCTTATAAAGGAAGAAGGGGAGCAGTACCGTGACAAATTAAAATTAAAGATTTTAGAACTTGATCTGGGCAATCATGTACGATTTGTTGATGCGTTTTTGGATTTACCTGTGCTACTTGATTATTTACAGCTTAGTGATGTCTATTTATTTACTTCAAAAGATCGAAATCAAGCCGTAAGTGGTACTTTTTTATACGCCGTGAGCTGCGGTTGTCCTATTATTTCAACGCCTATTCCGCACGCAAAAGAAGTTTTAAAGGAGAACATGGGGATTCTTGTGGATTTTGAAGATCCGTCACAATTGAGCGCTGCCGTTAAACGGCTTTTACAGGATGCTCCTTTTCGCAAGGCGATCACCAAAAATGAAATCCTGGCTACTGCATCCACATCATGGGAAAATGTGGCCATTGCACATGCTAAATTGTTTAAAAAACTGGGCAAAGGGCGCATAAAATTATGCTATAGTTTACCACCCATAAACCTGGAACACCTTAAAAAATTGACCACATCCTTCGGGATAGTCCAGTTCTGTGAGATCAATACGCCAGATCTGGATTCTGGATATACCCTTGATGACAACGCCCGTGCGCTGGTTGCCTTTGGTGAACATTACCGTTTGACGCAAGATTCGGCCGATTTAAAATATATAGAGATCTATTTTGATTTCATATCGCATTGCTTTCAGGCAGATGGCACTTTTTTAAATTATGTGGATGTTAAGAAATCCTTCACTGCGCAGAACAATGATGTAAACCTTGAAGATTCAACCGGTCGTGCCATTTGGGCTTTGGGGCGTTTAATTTCGCTTCGTGGAAGTTTACCGGCAGCTTTTGATGAAATGATTGCCCAAGCTGAAAATATGGTGGAGGTCTCTAAAGGCCATTTGAGCAAAATGCATTCTACCCGGGCCATGGCATTTATTATTAAAGGGCTTTATTACAAGCAACTGGAAATGGAATCGCGAAATGACAGAACCATTTGCATCCAGCTCGCAGACCGTCTGGTGCAGATGTACCGTCATGAGGGAAAAGGGAAATGGAAATGGTTTGAAAGTTATATGACTTATGGCAACAGTATCGTTCCTGAGGCTTTGTTATGCGCTTGGGAGATGACCGGGAATACCTTATATAAAAACATTGCAGAAGAATCTTTTGATTTTCTTCTTTCCATAATAATCATGGGCAGTAGCATCCGCGTAATCTCTAACCGGGGTTGGCTGTACAAGGAAAAAAGAGAGAAGAAAGTGATTCCCGGTGGTGAGCAGCCCATTGATGTTGCCTACACTATTATGGCACTGAAAAGGTTTCATAAAGTATTCCCGGAAAACGGATATTTGACCCAACTTAAAGGCGCTTTTAATTGGTTTTTAGGCGATAATCATTTAAATCAGATCATTTATAATCCTCGTACCGGCGGTTGTTATGACGGTCTAGAACTTCATGATGTAAACCTAAATCAAGGTGCGGAATCTACATTGAGCTACTTATTGAGTCGACTTGTTTTCGAAAAGGAAAATCAACAGTATCGCCCAAAGGAAACGGTATGTGTGGCAGAAAATGCTGAGCAATCAAAATAAGGTTTCGCCCTACAAATAAAGGATTTTTGAATGTTCAAAAGCATTTTTAGTTTTGTTTTCTGATAACATTTTTACTAATGCTCGAGAATTGATTTATTGGGGTGATAGGTCAAATATAATGTGACGTATCAGGCATTCGCATATTTTGGGTCAGTTCAAGACGAAAAATCATTCCATAGGCATAGCTACGGAAACATTTTTTGAAGAAGAGATGGCCCAAAAAATGTTTTGCATTACAAGTTGGTGTATGCTTTACTTAACTCTAGTATTGAGATTGTCGGTAAATTTTAGGTTTTGCTTTTCAGACTATTAAAATTAAGAATTGTCCCAAAAGTGATTATTAAAGATAATTATAGGCTATTAGATTATTTTAATCAAGGGCTACTCTAATATTACATTTCGGAATAGCTCAACTTTGCTTTCCGGCAGGCACATTGATTCTTTTCAGAAACTATAATTCAGAAAGGGAATTTAATTCCGCTTAATGGATATTTTGACAACCTGGATGCGAAGTAACTGGAGAAAAGGATAAGCTAGCGCCCGAAGCTGGCTTTTCAAAAGTGCTCTCAAGTCTTATTTCTTTCAGCGAAGCGGTCTCCGTTTTTAATCGGAAAATAATGAATTTTAATTTTAAATGGTCATTTATTAAGATCAGTAAACGCTAATGAAAATAGCCATACTCGCGCCTATCGCATGGAGTACACCTCCCAAAAAATATGGGCCGTGGGAACAGGTCGCTTCCACTATTGCAGAGGGTCTGGTAGAAAATGGGCATCAGGTAAGTCTTTTTGCTACTGGGGATTCCCAGACGGCCGGTAAACTGGAATGGGTGTGCAGCCATCCCTATGCGGAAGATGCGCAGATAGATCCCAAAGTCTGGGAGTGCTTGCACATCAGCAATCTTATGGAGCGCGCGGGGGAATTTGATATTATTCACAATCATTTCGATTTTTTGCCCTTGACCTATTCGCGGCTCATCGAAACGCCCATGATTACGACCATACATGGTTTTTCATCACCAAAAATCCTTCCGGTTTACCAGAAATATAACGCTACCTGTACCTATATTTCCATCTCCGATGCAAACCGGCATCCATCCTTGCACTATCTGGATACGATTTATCACGGTATCGACTCGCGGCAGTTTTCGTTCAGGAAAAAAAAAGAGGATTATTTGCTCTATTTTGGCCGCATTCATCTGGAAAAAGGTGCCCATGAAGCCATAAAAATCGCCATTTCTAGCGGTTTTCCGCTTAAAATAGCCGGTTTAATACAAGATCAAGCCTATTTTGAAAATGCTGTTGAGCCGTACTTAAAGCAAAATCAAATTGAATATCTGGGAAATGCCGATCCTGTCCTACGGAATCAATTATTGGCCGGAGCTCGGGCATTGTTGCACCCCATAAGTTTTGAAGAACCTTTTGGTCTGAGCGTGGCCGAAGCCATGATGTGTGGCACTCCGGTAATCGCCTACAATCGTGGTAGCATGCCAGAACTTATCGTGCATAAAAAAACGGGATTTCTGGTAAATACTATCAGTGAAGCCGTGGAAGCGGTACACCAATTGAAAACCATTGCGCCACAGGATTGCAGGGATCACGCGCTTCAAAATTTCAGTATATCGAGTATGATAAACGCGTATGAAATGGCCTATCAAAAAACAATTCAACAATTTAAAAAATAAACGAACTATCGGTCGTTTTTCAGCTCGTCCAGCAGTTCGCCAAGATCTATAACGGCATAACTAGAAGAATAATCGGAAACCGCGTAGGGCAGTATCAAGCTGTTATGATGCACCAGGGCCCCGCAGGAATATACTACATTAGGCACATAACCTTCGCGTTCCTCTTCAAGCGGGGAGAGCAAGGGTTGTTTTAGGCGGCCTATTTGCTTAGTGGGATCTTCAAGATCAAAGAGCGCAGCACCGATACTATATCTGCGCATTGGCCCTACACCATGCGTAATGATAAGCCATCCTTCTTTGGTATATATTGGGGAGCCGCAGTTGCCTATCTGGGTGAATTCCCATGGGAATTCGGGTTCCTGTATTTTTATAGGATTCTGCCATAAAGTTGTGCGATCTGAGTACATAAGGTAATTATTATACCCGTCAATACGCGAAAGCATGGCATATCTTCCTTTTATTTTTCGAGGGAAAAGGGTCAGGTTTTTATTTTGTGCTCCATGCCCGTGCAGCGGCATGATCCTGAAGTTATAAAAATCATCGGTAGAAAGTAATTTTGGGATAATGGTATACCCGTCGTAGGCGGTATAGACGGCATAAATTTTCTGGGTGCCATCATCTTCGGTAAAGTTAACAAAACGGGCATCTTCAATTCCTCGGCTTTCGGATTCGGAAACAGGAAAAAGCACCCTTTCCGAAATATCGGAATCGATACTGAATTCCAAATCATAATAAGAATCTACCAGCCAGGTCATCTCTTCTAGCGCGGTGCGCTTATCAAGACTCATAGAATTGTCTTTAAGGAGCGAGTCTACGGCATTTTTTAGGGTATAGTATTCAAATCTGTCCCGTAAATGCTCCATGATTTTATCGGAATATTTTTCAGGAATATTCATTTCCTGCATTTTCTTTACAAATCTGCCCTTATCATATGATTTCTTTTTTGAGATACGTGCAGGCGTAATGTGGTTGCGCACTTTGTCAAGCCGCAGATTATTATCTTTATCTATAACCCCGCGGCGGAAAACAATGGAGGATAAATGACCTTCACCGGTGGCCCGAAAGGAAAGGATAACGCGCAGTTCACCTTCATTTAATTGGGCCTGGTTGAAATCTGGAACAATGGACGGGTTGAAAAAAGCGGCAGATTCCAACGCATATTCCATGGTGAGATAAGAACCTATGAGCATCTTACGTCTTTCTGAAATCTTTTTGGAATCCAGATCTATAGCCCCAAGCAAGCCTTCAATATGGTAAAAATGCCGCAGAAATATCTGCGAAATATCATTGTGACGCCCCGCAAAATCGCGAAGTACGTTCTCAAGGGCAATATTGGCCTGCTCATCGCTCATGCCCATAATCCTGCCTATGAGTAATTTTGTACGTTCATCTCCAGTATTAAAATACCTTGTGACCACACGGCTAGAATCTGGACAAAACTGAACGTTTTTGCGAATTACATTCATCTTCATAAGTAAAAAAATATTTGATTGTCCTAAAAGTAATACATGTATTGGTTTTTTAATGTCTTGTATACTAAGAAAATCTTTCGTTTATCGTTTAACAATTCAGCGTATGGAAAATTATAGTAAAATCTCATATTACTTTTGAGATACAAAATATTATAGTGATCACATCACTTAAAATAGAAAGCAATTCGTGACAGGAATGGTGTCCGAGAGAACTTGAAAAATTCTTCGAGGGAATAGGAAGGGTGAATAATTTTAAGATTATCAATGGTCACGTATCGTATGAATATGTAGAAATTTTTGTGTCAATTGCTTCCGAAGAGCTTATCGGAGATAATTTTAAGCTAATAGACAGTCAAATCAAGTCTAGTTACCATCGATCTTTCGTCTATCATCTTTCATTTTTCAT
>JBDNGW010000698.1:0-5061 GCA_041689735.1 Leeuwenhoekiella sp.
AAGGGGATACCGAAATACTACCAACTTCATTAATATGATATACTTCATTTGTGGTAAGCTTAAATTTGATTACCCACTGTATTTAGCATAGAGCCATATGAATGCTTTGCGAAACACTATGGATAAAATAAATAAAGAGTAGAACGGAAAGTATTCCAAACAATACACCAATAGAAGCTGCAATTCCGGGAAAATATTTTACGTTGGGAGAATTTATGGCTACTGCAAGAGTCATTGCATAAATAATAGTACCGCTTGTAAAACCAAGGATGATCTGATGATGCTTTTGATTGAGGAGCATGGGAATGAGCCGAGGAGAATAATTATTTATGTTCCTGTTCAACACGTTCATAACCATGGTATAGCTAAATATTGTCAGCGTAAAAATCCCTCCAATAAGAAAAGCAAGGACAAATTGTACATCTGCCTTCTCTGTAAAAGAAATTTTCCGAAGAATTGGAACGTAATCATAATTAATTTCTACGGCTAACAATACTATTGCAAACAGTAAAAAACATAGCGCTAATACCGATGGTATCAACGCTATGCTATGTAAAATTCTTTTTATGTACTTCAATTAAAAGTTATTTATCACCATCAACAATCGGAACACGGCCCAAGACTTTCATAGCTGGCACATAACCTGCGGCAGCACTTTGATCTAGGGCAATATAGGTAATCATAAGGCCGTAGATTACCTTGGAGGAAATATCTGCGACGGTGAAAAGTAGTTGTCTTAGAACCACCCCATCTGCGGAATTCATAAATACAGGTATAAGATATGCAATGGGATACAAGGCCCAAGAGCACATCATCAGCCAGAACACTTTCATTATTGTCTTTGAGGAATTGCCCAACATCGTTGGTTTGCCAACTGCTATTGATCTTCCCACAACCATATTCATCACAATAAAGAAAACGGTACTTATTGCTCCCCAAATCATGAGTTTGCCAGTATCCTCCACCTCATAGAACTGACCTACATATCCGGTTATAATCATGCCCCAAGCCGATAGAATGAGTATGACTGCTTTTTTAAAGAGAACATTACTCCTAAAGTTCAAAACGATTAACAATTGAGTCAAGAGACAGGGAATGGTCACCATCCAGTTCATATATCTGAAACCATTGCTGAACGTGAGATCCTGAAGGACATAACTGGTACCGTCAAATTTGAAAGAATCAGTCCACATATTGGCTTGGCTGATAAGAATTAAGCCAGACGACACCATTACGAGACACGAAAGGGCAGTAGCGACCCTATATTTGGGGGCTACGAATTGAGATATGACCAAAAAAAAGATCAAAGTAGCTAGATGAGCGCCTACCCCCATGGTTAATATATGATCGACAAACTCAAATTGTCCTGGAGTGTAATCGAATAAATTGTCAATGTTTTTCATAAGTATCGATAATTGTTTGAGTTATCTAAATTATTTATAATAATCAATTCAAAATGTTAAGTGCTTAATAAAGTTACAGGTATATTTAAAGTTATTTCAATGATAATATCTATGTCATGTACAAATTGACTTCCGTATTTTTAGATAAAAAAAGATATGTTATTTAATAGGGTGCTATTGGAAAATTTAATTGATGTATAAAAAGCGGAATGGTGTAAAGTATCTCAAAAATCGTATCTGTATCAACTGGTGTTCTACCTTTCTCTATTGCTGCCTAATTAGAATAATGTAATCTTTTCCATATTATCTTTTCCTCTAATAAAGCTCATTTAACCAATACTTTAAAAGCATCATTTTAGTAATTATTTATTAGCTAACCTTACAAGGTGCCTTAAGAGCTTGTTTAAAATGACTTCTTTTGATTTCCCGTGTTTTGTGAACCCTGCCTGTCCGACAGGTAGGTGTTGGCGTTGTTTAAAAATTATCAAATATCTAGATAATCCAAAATTTTCTACTTAGTCATATCCAAAATTTAGATAGTTATTGATAGAAAATCACTTTAGATTGACCCTGCCTTTCAAGGCAGGGCATGCAGGTTTATACTAGCTCTAAAAAAACGTAATCTCCACTTGATTGACGGAAAATGGAAGCCAGCGAAGGATGATATTCATAAAAACCATCAACATGCAACAAGATAATATCTAGGAGGTCTTTCAGTTGATTCATTTGCAAAAAAGAGTAGCCTGGATTAAAGGTTCCTTCCAAGCCACTCTATAATCAACTATCTGGAACCAATATGAAAATTACATATTATGAAAAAACTATATTAGTAACTACAGTACTTTGTTTAGTAGGGATTCTTGCCGTTAACGCACAATCAAACACCAAAAAATTCAACTTTGGGGTACGTGGAGGATTGAACTTCGCAACCGTTTCCAGTAGCGATTTTGATAATCCTGGTTGGATGACCAGTTTTTACGGAGGTCTTGTGGCGGAAGCACCTATAACGGATCGTTTTTCGGTACAGGCAGAAGCCTTTTATTCAGGACAGGGTTTTAGTCTTGGCCGGAATATTAATGGCGAAGATATAGATTTTCAGGTCGCTTATTTTCAAGTCCCCTTATTGGCTAAATTCTATCTTATAAAAGGATTGAACGTTCACGCGGGCCCTCAATTTGGCTTTAAGGTAAATCAAGAGATCAACTTTGCCACCACCGATGATGGCAGGGATTTAGATTCCGATTCTGTCAAAGGTTTTGATTTCGGAATGACTGCGGGTGTGGAGTATAAATTCGATAGTGGATTTTTTGTTCAGGTGCGTTATTCTCATGGTTTTTCAGAAGTAATAGAAAATACAGATGTGAAAAATTCCTTAGGTTCTATTGGCGTAGGATATATGTTTTAATTCTAAGGAAAAATCTTTCAAAAAATATATTGGATTTTGATAAGACTTCCGGAACTGATCAATAAATAGAAGCATACCATTGTATTTAGGGTACTCTACTAATTCAGTTTGGAATGATAGCCTGCCTTTGCCGGCAAGCAGGCGCAGTAATTTTTTTCAGAAACGAGGCGTCGAAAACGGAGTTTCGCACCATTAGATGAGTACTTCGACAGGCTCAGCAGAACTATTTTGAGAAGCTGCCTGCCAGAGACCTGCCTGCCAAGGCACGATAGGCAGGTACGAAGGCCGGAGAAGTAGCTGGAAAAAAGGACAAGCCAGCAACCGACGTGGAGGTTTTAGAGATGCCCTATAATAATCGCAGGGGATTACGGTAGTGAAAAAGCACAGTTATCGTGTCGCTTTTGGAAAGAAATAATTTCTTTATTTCCGCTTTCCATTCTGGCGATTCTATCATTTGTATGTGTGAATATGGCTTAGAGTTTGTTTAAAGTGACCCCTTTCTGATTTATCCCGATTGCTATCGGGATGAACCATGGTGTCGTCTAAAAACCGCAGAATATCCCGATATTCTGTGATTTTTATACTTAGCCAGAACCACAAACCTTTGATCCGATAGCTATCGGATCAGTTTGAATTGACCCTGCCTTCCAAGGCACGACAGGCAGGTTTAAACAAGCTCTTAATAGCACAAGGATGGGTGCCATTATTAATCTCAGATATCAAATATTTTACTATGGTTTCAAGTATTTTTAAAAGACAGGGAATTGTGAATTCAGTTCCCATCCTTTTAAGAAAAGATGCTATTTTAAACTATTTAGGAATTCCTTAAATTCCGGATCATTATAATCTGCCATGCCCTTCCCTTATGTGTCAACGCCAGGTTTCCATCAACATCGATAATATAGGTAGTAGGGATGGCCGCTGAATTATACATTGCCGGTATATTGCCTGCCGGAGCATAAATGGGAAAATCATAACCTTTGCGTTTATCAAAAGCCTTGGCCGTTTCAAAATTTTGGTCGAGCGAAAGCATTACAAAAGCGACTTCATCACCCATTTCCCCATGCAATTTATCAATACTGGGCATTTCAGCGATACAAGGTGGGCACCAGGTAGCCCACATATTCATAAAGATCACCTTGCCTTTCAGTTCTTTCAAGGATGTGGTATTGCCTTCCCCATCAATCAATTTAAAATCTAGATCTGCTTTGTTAATGTCGGGCATAGTTGTCGTGCCATTTTCTTTCTCGTTCCTGCGTGCCTGTATGATCCCCTCCACATCTGGGTTCATCAAACCGGTAGCAAGAAGGCCGCGCTGAGCAAAACCAATGACCTCGGTGTGCAATCCCGTTGCGTAAAGTGTAATGGCGACAACAGCAAAAATCCCATATTGAACCCAACTGCTCTTTGAGTCCCTTTTTTTATTATTATTGTCCATATGGATATATTTTTAAATTTGAATGTTTGTTCTTGCGCTTACAGGGGTATGCTTTTATAGCAATTTTTCCGAAGCTGAAAATTCTTGTAATACTTTGCCAAGCAGGTTTAAATAAGCTTTTAATACAGGTTTGGAAGCACCTCGTATTACTTTAATATCGATAGAATAAAATGTTCTCCTGATTTTTAATAGCGATTGTAGGCTTCTCTAAATTTAGAATATTTCAAAATTCGACTAATATACACTGGGAACGTTCAAAAATGTTATATAGTCTATTTAAAGGGTAAGTGAAATGGGCATAATGATTAATGGTATTTCCGGGTAAGCTGCCGCAGAATGGCAGTGTCAAATCATTTTAGGTTTAAAGAGTTATCAAAACGAAGCAATGCATTTAATTAAGAGATATTTGAGGATTTTACTTTTGATTTAAGGGCTTTCACAAGATTAATTGGAAATTAAAAATGGTAAACAAGCTCTTAGATTGGTAATTTGCATTGAAAATCAAGAGGGATCGCTAAACTATAATTCCAAAGAAAAACTTCACGATAACGGATTTTGGAGAATAAACGTTTTCTGTTATACCGATATCTTAAATTTCAAATAAAGAATATTCATTTTCACTTACAAAAGAAATAGAAGCCAATAATTGTTTATATTTAATTGTTGTAAGTCTTTAACAATAGTCCGTTAAGTTTAGGTTTAAAATACTGAACATCAATAAAATAAGTTAAAAATAATTGCATCAAAAATAGGATAACTCCCTGATTATCTGTATATTAGTTGTTTACCAAAGCAGTTAAAATATGACGCTCAGA
>JBDNGW010000699.1:0-10962 GCA_041689735.1 Leeuwenhoekiella sp.
CTACAGAAATATTTGAATTGGCAAAAGATCAAAGATGAATTTACAGACTCAGCACAATGGATCAAAACTATACTGAGCAGGTCATTACAAAGGCCTGATGCCCTAAATATTTATAAAAATATTGAAAAGGATTATGTTAATATATATGCATCATCGCAATTGTTTAGTTGAGCCGTGTTCTATTACTTTTAAAAGTTGATTTACCATTTAAACAGGTAAATAACTCGAAAAATTTCAATCTTGGCTAAAGTATACAAAATGTGTGGTTGACACGGTAGAATACTTGGCTATTTAGAATAATGTTAAAAATTATGTTTGAATGGTCGGCTTTCTAGTGAAATAACACAAAATAGCGTAAATCTTATCAATAGGACATGTGTATTAGCAACGGTCAAAGATTGTCAAGCAATAATTTTTATTTGAATGAGAATGGCACAATTTTTTAAAACTGAATAAATTCTAAAGTATATGTGGCCTTCCTGTTTTTACAGATTAAAATGCTACATATCAGATTTTCAGTGTGCATTAACGAGGTGCTTTATTATCCATACTTGAATAGAAGAGTATATATTCTAAAAACTTTCAGTACTCAAAATTATTGAAAGTTCTTACTGTGAGCTGATAACATTATAGCTTTTATTTGCAAAATTGGTGTCTTTGACCACTTTTGTTAGTGGTGAATTTTGGCAACATTTATAAAATAGACGGGCAGGAGGTAAGCACATGTGGGATTTGTTTTATTCATGTGGAGGTATAATTAAATTTACGAAAAAAGCTGCCATAGAACATTGGTAGTGTATAAGTTATGTCACTTTAATACGTAGCGCTGTCCCACTAGACTTAGCCGATTTAACACATTTAAAGAGCAATTTACACCCTCTTACGTGCAATAATTATGAATAGCTCAATACAAGATGGGAGAAGAGAAATCAAAGCTTCAGATAATTAATTATATCTGAACTTATCTAATTCCTTTGCTATTTTCAGGAGACAACATAAAAATATTAATGAGAAAAAAATCTAATTGTCTTAAAACTGCTTTACCAAGGTAACCTCAATGCCCATATCATTTAATCTTTCTTTGATAGATAGCGATAAATTGTCATCCGTAATGATATGATCAATACTTTCAAGACCACAAATGCGTCCAAAACCTCTTTTGCCAAATTTAGAAGAGTCGGTTAAGACAATGGTCTTTTGAGCACAATCTATCATTTTTCTATTGAGAATTGCCTCTTCTAAGCTTGTTGTGGTGCACCCATAGTTAAGGTCAATACCGTCGACCCCCAGAAATAATTGGTTACAGGAAATGTTACTCAAGATCTGCTGGGCGTAGTGCCCTATAACGGAGCTTGAACTTTTCCTTACGTGGCCACCCAGTTGTATGACATCTATTGCGTCATGCTTTAGCAGTTCAAGGGCAACATGTAATGACGAGGTAATCACATTTAATTTTTCTTTGGGCTGTATTATTTTTGCAAATTGTTGTACCGTCGTGCCAGAAGCAATCAGTATAGAGTCGTTTTCTATGATAAGGAGCGCGGCTGCTTCAGCGATATTCGACTTTTCTTCAATAGATATCTTTTCCTTTTCCTGAATGGGTCTTTCATTAATATAAGGGTTTTCTGAAGACGCTCCTCCATGTGTTCTATAAAGCAAACCTTTTCCTTCAAGAAATTTTAAGTCCTTTCTTATTGTTACGGCAGAAACGTCCAGTAGCTCACAAAGTGCAGCCACTTTAATATGCTTTTCTATTTTTAATAGATCTAAAATCTGTTGGTGCCTTTCCATTGTAAAATCTAATTATGCTTAGTGTTTTAGTCTATACCTTGTAAATATAAGATGTTCTAAGCGGATAGAAAATTTATCTCCTTTGGTTTCGTTTTTAATCGGTTAAACGTGTGTTTTCAATTAAAACGAAACTTTAACTTTCGTTATTGATCGTTTTGCTGCATTATATTCTAAATTTGTAAAGAATAAGAAATGCTATAAAATCAAATGGAACATAATATTTTTAATAGAGAGCATCTCGTAAATACAATTCCCGACGTAAAAACCTGGGATGTGGTAATCATTGGAGGTGGGGCGACGGGACTAGGGATAGCTTTGGATAGTGTTACAAGAGGTTATAAGACCTTACTCCTAGAACAGGTAGACTACGCAAAAGGAACTTCAAGCCGAAGCACTAAACTGGTTCACGGTGGAGTGCGTTATCTGGGACAGGGAAATATTGATCTGGTGAGAGAGGCCTTACATGAACGTGGCTTGCTGGAGCAAAATGCCCCCCATTTGGTTAAAAATCAAAGTTTTGTTATTCCAAATTACCGCTGGTGGGAAGGTATTTATTACACTATAGGTCTTAAAGCTTATGACCTTCTTGCCGGAAAACTGAGTTTAGGAAAATCAGAGCACATAAATAAAGCGAAAACCGCAGCACGCCTTTCCACATTACGCCAAAAAGGACTTTATGGGGGAGTGGTTTACCAAGATGGTCAATTCGATGATTCGAGACTGGCTATAAATATTGCGCAAACTGCTATTGAAAAAGGCGCTACTTTACTTAATCATTTTGAAGTAACTGATTTAATTCAAAATTCTAAAGGAAAAATTACGGGTGTTGAAGCAAAAGATACTGAAACAGATCAATCCTATTCCTTTGATGCCAATTTGGTCATTAACGCTACTGGCGTGTTTTCAGACGAGATCTTGAGAATGCAGAAAAAAGATGCTAAGAAATCCATCGTTCCCAGTCAGGGTGTACATTTGGTTTTTGACAAATCTTTCCTACCTGGAGACGATGCGATTATGATTCCTAAAACTGATGACGGTCGCGTGTTGTTTGCAGTGCCCTGGCATGATAAAGTTTTAGTGGGTACTACTGATACTAATCTGGATGATCATAGCCTGGAACCTCAGGCGCAGGAACAGGAAATTGAATTTATTTTGAAAACCTTCAATAATTACCTTTCCAAGCCCGTAAAACGCTCTGATGTGCGTAGTATTTTTGCCGGCTTACGTCCTTTGGCAGCGCCCAAAGATGATTCCGAAAAAACTAAAGAAATTTCAAGAAGCCATAAAATCATTGTTTCAGAATCCGGTTTATTGACCATTACCGGTGGAAAATGGACGACCTACAGACGTATGGCTCAAGACACCATAAATAAGGCTATTTCGCTTAAGCGATTACCTAAAAAAGAGTGTAAAACCGAAAACCTTCCTATTCACGGGGCAATGCCTACCGAAGATCGCAACCAGCACTTGTATATTTATGGTACTGATCAACAAGGGATTGCAGATTTAATAAAGGAAAATGCCACTTTGGGAGAAAAACTACACCCTAGACTTCCATTTTCAAAAGCAGAAGTGGTTTGGGCTGCTCGTTACGAGATGGCACGCACCGTAGAAGATGTTCTCGCACGTCGAGTACGTGCCTTATTCTTAGATGCTGATGCAGCCATGAAAATGACTGAAGAAGTCGCTACCTTATTGGCGAAAGAGCTCGACCGGGATGAGGCCTGGAAGGTCAATCAAATTAAAACGTTTACAGAACTGGCAAGACACTACTGCATTGATTATGATGCGGTGCCAGCATAATAATTTTTTTCATACATCTCAGCAGCTTTAGGCTGAGGTGTATTTAATACTAATTTTTAAAATCCAATCTTACAATGGAAAAATACATCCTCTCCTTGGATCAAGGAACTACAAGTTCTCGCGCAATCGTTTTCGACAAGAAAGGAGACATTATCTCGATCGCACGAAAAGAGTTTAAACAATATTTTCCGAAACCTGGTTGGGTGGAACACGATCCACAGGAGATCTGGTCTACACAGGCCGGTGTGGCAGCAGAAGCAACGGTTTCAAAAGGGCTTGACGGAAAAAATATAGCTGCAATCGGTATCACAAACCAGCGGGAAACAGTGGTTGTCTGGGATCGCAAAACAGGTAAACCCGTCTATAACGCCATCGTATGGCAGGATAAGCGGACTGCGGAATATTGTGATGAATTGAAAGAGCAGGGTCACGCCGATATGATTCACGAGAAAACCGGTCTGGTGATTGACTCTTATTTTTCGGGAACCAAAGTGAAATGGATATTAGACCATGTGGAAGGTGCCCGTGAAAGAGCGGAAGCCGGAGAACTTGTAATGGGAACGATTGACACGTGGTTAGTCTGGAAATTCACCAAAGGGGAACTGCACATCACTGATGTTACAAATGCCTCTCGAACGCTGTTTTACAATATTAACACGATGGATTGGGACGACGAACTTTTGGAATTGTTTGATATTCCGAAAAGCATGCTTCCAGAAGTGAAAGATTCCAGTGAAATATATGGACATACCAAAACGACTATTTTTGCTTCTAAAATTCCGATCGCAGGTATTGCAGGAGATCAGATGGCTGCACTTTTTGGACAAATGTGTACTAAAAAAGGAATGGTGAAAAGTACGTATGGTACGGGTTGTTTTATGCTGATGAACATAGGTGAAAAACCAATTATCTCAAAAAACAACCTCCTTACCACGGTTGCCTGGAGAATTGATGGCAAAACAGAATATGCACTGGAAGGAAGTATTTTCATTGGTGGTGCGGTTGTACAATGGCTGCGTGACGGACTTGGAATTATTAAAAGGTCTGGTGATGTGGAGCCTTTGGCAGAGTCTGTAGAATCTACAGATGGCGTCTATTTTATACCGGCTTTTGCAGGATTGGGAGCTCCTTATTGGAATCAGAAAGGAAAAGGTACTATCTTCGGGATAACCAGAGGCACTACTGATGCGCACATTGCCAGAGCCTCTCTTGAAGCAATTGCTTATCAAACAATGGATATTCTAAAAGCGATGCATGCAGATTCGGATATTGAAATTAAAGAATTACGTGTGGATGGTGGAGCATCGATAAATGACACCCTGATGCAGTTTCAAGCTGATGTTTTGGACTCAACAACCATTCGACCCAAAATTATTGAAACTACCGCTTTAGGAGCTGCTTATCTTGCAGGACTTGCCGTTGGTTATTGGGACAGTCGGGATGAGATTGAAGAAATGTGGCAAGAAGATAAACGCTTCCATCCCGAAAAAGATAAGACAATGGTGGAAGAGGGAGTTAAAGGCTGGTACCGTGCTATCAAAGCTTTAGAATATTGGACAACTCTTTAAATACAAATTATGACTCCATTTATAGCAGAACTATTAGGAACAGGAATTTTAATCCTTTTGGGAGGTGGCATTGTTGCAAATGATATCCTAGAGAAAACCAAAGGAAACGGTGGTGGTTGGATGACTATCACCACAGCCTGGGGCTTAGCCGTATTTGCGGGTGTGGTAGTGGCAGGACCCTACAGCGGCGCTCACTTAAATCCGGCTGTCAGTATTGGTCTGGCCGTTGGTGGTCTTTTTCCCTGGGCAGATGTGCCCATGTATATCTTGGCACAACTTCTCGGGGCAATGGTGGGATCTTTTCTCGTATATGCCATGTACAAAGACCATTTTGACGCAACTGAAGACGGCGGGCTTAAAAGAGCCGTTTTCTGTACAAACCCAGCAATTCCTAATAATTTCAGGAATATTTTAAGTGAAATTCTGGGAACCTTCGTCCTGGTTTTTTGTGTATTCTATTTTTCTGAAGCTGAAATTAACGATGGTACCGGGACAACCGTAGGCATGGGTTCCATTGGGGCAATACCAGTTGCCTTTGTGGTATGGGGAATCGGTCTTTCTTTGGGAGGTACAACAGGTTACGCCATAAATCCGGCCAGGGATCTAGGACCACGTATTGTACATTCTCTTTTACCCATTAAAGGGAAAATAGGTAGTGATTGGGGCTATTCCTGGATTCCCATTGTGGGCCCTATAATCGGTGCCGTTATCGCCGCACTTTTATTTCTTTTGCTCTAATTAATAATCACATATAAATTTTATGAAGCTTTTAAAAATAGCTGCATTTCTTGGATGTTTTTTAACTTTCGGAAATATAGCAGCTCAGGATGACTTACGTTCAGTTACCAACGAAATTGAAGAGCCAGAATCGATGCAAAACATGCCTTTTGACCTGAACCTTCAAGTAAAAAATATGCACTTATGGAAAGGACTTCGCGTTGCCGAAGCTCCTGTGGTCGCTGCAGATCTGCATTTTAGTTCTCAAGACGGAAAGTTTAGAGCCGGTGTATGGGGCGGAGTAGGGTTTACCGGCGATTTCACAGAATTTGACTATTATGTGTCCTATGAGATAATGGGTTTTCCATTTCTATCTGGGATATTAATAATTTTAGCGATTACCCTGATGCTGAAATTTTTAATTATGAAAAAGCTGTAACCTCTCATTTCATAGACGTGACCGTTGCATATAAATCGACTAGAATCCCCTTAAAGTTTTCATGGAGCACACTGGTTCAAGGGCGGGATACCTACATCGCAGATAACGGAAAATTAAAGAATGCTTTTTCTAATTATGTGGAAACCACCTACACCCTTTATGATGAAGAAAGTTGGTCTCTGGGGGCTTATGTGGGAGGTGCTTTTTCGTTCAGGAGCGAGGCACATTTTTACGGGGGTCATCCCAATGTAACCAATTTTGGCTTCGTTTATGACAGGAATCTTCGGGTTCTACAAAGTTATGACTTACCCGTTTCTGCCACAGTTTCGTGGAATCCGGAACAGCAATATGGTTCTGTTCAGATTGCTGTAAATCTCTTTTAAGTGAATTGTATTTTCTCAAACCACCAAGTATTCCTCTATTTTTTACGTGTCAGTAGGTTGATAAGCCCCTTGATCAATTATGTAATTTAAGAGTTTTCCCTGATCAAACTTTATTGTCAATGCTAAATTCAGAAACTACTTTAAATTTCACATCTTTTTTGTAAAAGCGGGTATATTGTTATCGAATATTTGCATATCCACCTTCGTTCACAAATTGAAAAATTCATGAATTAAAGCCGAACAAACTTTTTCCCAAAACCCAAAGGGTAACTTATTCTTGAAAAAATTCTTCAGTAATACCGGAATTTCACCCACCTTTAGAGATGAAAGCAAACGAAAATTCAGCAGTATATTTTTGTTTAGGACACTTTATAGATATATTTTGAATTCAGCAATTGAATGTTTTTAAAAGCACAAATCCTTAAGGATTCTGTGCTTTTTTTTTTGCAGAATCTACACCTACTTAGTTCTTTGAACTATTCTGCGCTCTTAATAGAATAATTCTAATGCTCTAGAATAGTTTCCGAGATGTTATTTTAGTCGCCTTCTTAATCTAAAAAACGCTACTTGCCCTTAACATTGACTACAATATAGGCACAATACTTAATTCACCCTTAATCTTTAGATAAACCGGTTTAGTGATTCATGCGATACTTTCGCCTTTGAATAATAATACAACGGGAATTAATTTTTTCGTGCACTTTTTAAATCGAATCTTTAAATTAAGACAACATTGAAAACCATTACCCTAAAACAAAAATTGCTTGTTGTGAGCAGTCTCTTTGTACTCCACAGCCCGATTTTGCAGGCAAAAAACGACTTGAAAACAGTCAAAAACGACTCGTTTATGACCGTTTTTGGTGTAAAAACCCAGCAAAATATCACTGGTACCGTTACCGATGAAACAGGGATGCCGCTTCCCGGTGCATCCATAAAAGTGAAGGGCACTAGCCGCGGTAGCACTACAGATTTTGATGGAAACTTCAATATAGAAGCTGTTAAAGGCGACATAATCGAAATCTCCTATGTAGGTTTTAAAACCTATGAGCTTACACTAGCAGATCAAACCAAGCTCTCGGTACAGTTGGAAACGGATGCTTCAGAGCTCAACGAAGTAGTAGTAGTGGGCTATGGCACCCAAAAGAGGTCTGACGTTACCGGTGCAATTGCCTCTGTAAAGAGCGAGGACTTCAACCAGGGGATTGTTACCAACCCGGTTGAACTGCTGCAAGGCAAAATGGTCGGCGTCAACATTGCCTCAAATAGTGGAGAGCCAGGTGTCTCACAAAATGTGATTATTAGGGGTATTGGCAGTTTGCGCTCTGGTACACAGCCGTTATATGTGGTAGATGGCTTTTTGCTAGACAATTCCTCTACAGGTGTTGCCACAAATCCTCTGAACTTTCTAAATCCTAACGATATTGAAAGTATTGACGTGCTAAAAGATGCCAGTGCTACAGCAGTATATGGTTCTAGAGCGTCTAATGGGGTCGTTGTGATTACTAGTAAAAAGGGAAAACAGGGAAAAACTGAAATGAATTTTTCAGCATCAACCGCTTGGTCATCCCTTGCTGACAAAATAGATGTGTTTGATGCCGATGAATTCCGCAGGCAAGTGGTGGCCATCGGTGGAACTTTGGAAGATTTTGACGGAAACACAGATTGGCAAGATGAGCTTTCCCAGACCGGTATTTCAAGAAACCTCAATTTCTCAATGCGCGGAGCCAATGGAGATAAGGTTTCCTATTACGCGTCGGTAGGTGCCCAAGATCAAGAAGGAATCTTGAAAAATAGTGTACTGAAGCGTTATTCGGGCAAATTGAACATGAGTCAAAAAGCCTTTGATGGTAGGTTGACCATAGATTATAACCTTACGGCCTCCCGCACCGAAAATTTACGTCCCAGTATAAATTCCACTATCAGCGATATGCTTAGTTTGAATCCCACGATTCCCGCATATACAGACGGAGAACCCACTTTATTAAATACCAATGCGCTAAACCCGTTGACCAGATACGATCTGTATAGTGATAAGGCTATCAACAATCGTATTTTGGCGAGCATTTCGCCTTCGGTAAAAATAACGGACAATCTTACTTATAAACTGAACCTTGGTGTTGATTATTCAGCAACAAACAGGTATCAGCAGTACAAACCCTATCCGTTGGTCGTGAATGAGTCCGATATTTCAGAGGGAGCACTGGATGTTATAATTAGTGCCAATAGTAACGAACTTGTTGAGAACACGCTTACCTACAACTGGAATAAAGATATGCACAACCTTGTTCTATTGGCTGGACATTCTTACCAAAAATTTTCAGATGAAACGAGGATTTCTTCTTACAAAGGGTTTGCAAACAATAATATAGAACCCGGATTTCAAGACCAGACCAGTACAGATAAATATCCTACATCGGTTAATTCGTCTGCTGTAAAGAACGAACTGCAATCCTTTTTTGGCAGACTTAATTATACATTTGATAACAGATACCTATTAACTGCTACTTTGCGCGCCGATGGCTCCTCAAAGTTTGGTGAGAACAACAAATACGGATATTTTCCTTCTTTTGCTTTGGGATGGAACATTAGCAATGAAGATTTTATGGATAACTCTGTTTTTAACAACCTAAAGTTGCGTGCAAGCTATGGCCAAACGGGTAACCAGGAGATTCCTGCAAAGATCACCAAAGCAAGTTTCTCAGAAGATAGATTGATAACTGGGGGTGGCAGTCTCAACACATATCCCATAGGTGCAGATGGAAACTCAATTGACAACTATCCCTATGGAATTGTGTTTACACGTCTGGCAAACCCCGATCTCCAATGGGAGGTATCCACGCAAACAGATATTGGTGTTGATTTCACACTCTTCGATTACAAATTGAGCGGTACTTTGGATTATTTCAACAAGAAGTCTTCAAATATCTTGCTTGAAGTTGTACCTGCCGATCCTGTTGAGCCCACTGCAACGTATTGGAACAATATTCCAGATATGGAAATTTATAACACAGGTTTAGAACTGGCGTTGGATTATAAAAGCGACGTACAGCGCGATTTCTCATACAATATTGGAGGCAATGTAACCTATATTCAAAACAAGGTCAAAAATTCACCCTATTCTGTATTGACAACGGGCTCAGCCCAAGGTTCTGGTCAAACGGGTGCAACTATCAACGGCTATATTAACAATGAACCCATAGGTTCGTTCTATATGTTTCAATTTGATGGTATTGGTGCCGATGGCCTCAATAATTTTAGGGATGTTAATGGAGATGGTGATATATTGGACAATGACCGTAGCGTAGTGGGCAGTGCGATCCCTAAATATATCTATGGGTTTTATTTAAATTTCAAGTACAAGGCGTTTGATCTGGATTTTAATTTTAATGGTGTAACCGGAAACAAGATCTACAACCATACGACCATGTCACTGTTCAACAAAGCACTTTTGGCAAGGTCAAACAACGCAACGGACTTTGCCGTTCAATACCCCAATGAGTCCGTGACCAACGCCAATAACGTTTCCACACGTTATTTAGAGGATGGCTCTTTTTTAAGGTTGAACAATGCCACACTGTCCTATAATTTGACTTCAGATAAAATAGGATGGATGGATACCTTCCAGAATATCCGTTTTTCATTAACAGGTCAAAATCTGTTTGTCATAACAGATTATTCTGGTTTTGATCCAGAAGTTAATACAGGGTCAACTTCGGGAGGTATTCAAACCTTTGGTGTTGATTATTTCACATACCCAAAAGCAAGGACATTCCTGATAGGCCTTAATCTAACATTTTAGAAAAACAGACGATTTCCCATTAAAATCAATTGAAAAACAAAACAAAATGAAAAATAAAACATTTAAAACGACATTACCCATAGCCGTGCTTTTATTGGTATTTTTCGGGTGCACTTCTTTGGATGAAGAAGTTCTTGACGAGTCCCTGACCGGAACCGGCCAAGCAGAAGTTGTAAGTGGATCTATAGCGCCGGTATATGGCCTTTTACGTAATGTATGGTTGCACACCGTTAATTTTGGACTTCAAGAGGTTGCCTCTGATGAAGCGATCCTTCCCTATCGTGGAGGTACAGACTGGTATGATGGTGGCAAGTTTATTGCGATTCACCAACATCTTATGACCCCAAGTAATAGTTTGGTGGGGGATTCTTGGACAAATATTACATTAAGTCTCTCAAGAGCGGTAGTGGCCACTGAAAGATTAATGCCAGAAGCTAAAAACGGTAATGCAGAAGCTCAAGA
>JBDNGW010000700.1:0-3533 GCA_041689735.1 Leeuwenhoekiella sp.
ACCGAATTATAGGCAGTTATTTTGTTTGACCACAAGGCGAAAAACGCAGGCATAGCCGTAGCTATGACGAGTATTTTCAACGCAGTGGGCGAGCAAAAGAACAAGTAGAAACGGGCAGGTTATTTCTATACAGATCCTTAACAGAAATATACTTCGACAAGCTCAGCACACCTCCTTGCAGATCGAAGAGGATTGCCGACCTGCAAGGCGTTGTTTTTTCGAGGAACGAGAGAAAACCTCCTTGTAGGTCTAAATTGGTTCTGCATCTTTCAAAAAGAATATTCTAGGCAAGACCTACAAGGAACCTGTTCGTACCTCACAGGAATATACTTCGACAAGCTCAGCACACCGCCTTGCAGGTCGGATAGAATTAACCTACAGATACTGAAATAATTTTTGAACCACTTTGCCGAGAGGCCAATCAGAAACCGCATTTTCAAATGAAAATAACCTTTCTCGATACAATTTTTAACAATGAGCACTATCATTTACACTATTGCGCAATCTATTGAAAATCAATAAATGAGATATCAGATTGAAAATGAGAAAACCAGATTTAATTTTATGGCCTAAACTGAGGATTCCAGTAAATTCAACTTTTCCAAAGGCAATAAAGCTTTAGAAAAGGACGCGTTTTTCCCATAATAATTATTTGCTGGCTTAGTTTTTAACTTGATTGAAATAGTAACAATTTATTCATAAATGGAACTATAAGTGGATCATAAAAACCAAGCCATTCCCTCATTTTAATTCGATACTGATCAAAATTGCATTTTATGGCTTAATTTACTGTTATAAACCTTTCTGCTTTCGTGACGGAAACGTATTTTTAAACAAAAATAAATTGCCCCAAAGATATTACTTCCTTCTTTTCTGTCTTTTTTTCGCGTATGCGCAAACGCAGGCTCAAAAACGATCCACTTTAAGCGGTACGATAACTTCCGCGGTTTCCAATGAGACGCTCATAGGTGTGAACGTAATTTTCCCTGACCTGGGAAAAGGCGTGGTGACCAACGAATATGGATTTTATTCCATTACATTGCCGAAGGGAAACTATAGTTTACAGGTGAGTTTTCTGGGATTTGAGACACTTTCAAGAAGTATTGATTTTAGCGTTGATCAGCGTATTGATTTTTCGTTGGAAGAATCAACCGAATCCTTGGCCGAAGTGGTAATCACAGAAAACGTGGAGCGGCTAAATATCAGAAAACCGCAAATGAGCTTAAATGCGCTCACTGCTTCCACCATAAAACAAATACCCGTGGTGCTGGGCGAGGCTGATGTCATTAAATCCATTCTCCTTCTCCCGGGCGTGACTAGCGGCGGTGAGGGCGCCTCCGGTTTCAACGTGCGCGGCGGTGCGGCAGATCAAAACCTCATCTTGCTCGATGAGGCAATTATCTTCAATTCGTCGCATTTATTCGGGTTTTTTTCCGTTTTTAACCCAGATGCCATTAAAGATCTCAAACTCTATAAAGGCGGAATTCCCGCGCGTTATGGCGGTCGTGTTTCCTCGGTGCTCGATATTTATCAAAGAGAAGGCAATAGCAAATCATATCATATAGAAGGTGGCATAGGCGCCGTTGCAAGTAGATTGCTGGTCGAAGGGCCTATTGTTAAGGACAAGGCCGCCTTTCTCATAGGTGGCCGCGCGAGTTATGCGCATCTGTTCCTGCCGCTTTTTGACAATGACAATTCGGCCTATTTTTATGATCTCAATACCAAGGTCAACTATAAACTGGACGATAATAATAGCCTGTTTCTGTCTGGTTATTTTGGTCGGGACGTATTTGATATCAATGAGCGTTTCGTCAATACGTACGGCAATGCCACCGTAAACCTGCGGTGGAACCATCTTTTTTCGAATAAACTCTTCAGTAATCTTTCGCTTATATATTCTGATTATTATTACGGTTTGTTGCTCGATTTTGTGGGTTTTGACTACGATTCAGGAATCCGTAATTTTAATCTGAAGTACGATTTTCAGCAGTATCTGGGGGATAATTTTAAGCTGAATTATGGCATCAATAATATTTATTACCGTTTCAATCCCGGGGATATTAGACCGAACCGGCCAGATTCAGGCATAATAGACGAACAACTTACCCAAAAATACGCCAACGAATTTGCCGCGTATGCGGAAGCGGAACATGATGTTACACCTTCGCTCAGCTTAAGATACGGATTGCGATTAAGTTATTTTACAAGGCTGGGACAAGAGGAACTGAACAGTTATGCCAATGATAATCCACTGCTTTTTGATTCCGCGCTGGGCGTTTATGAACCGGCAGCGCCTAATGGCACTTTGAATTACGACCGTGATGAAGCGATTAAAACCTTTACCAATCTTGAACCGCGTTTTTCCCTGGCCTACGCACTTGATGATGATAAAAGTATAAAAGCCAGCTATAACCGAATGGCGCAGTACCTCCATTTGATCTCAAACACCAACTCCCCCACCCCGCTTGATGTATACGCGCCCAGCGGAAAATATATTAAACCGCAGCTACTTGATCAATATGCGTTAGGCTACAGTACCAATTTAAAAAACGGTTATTTCTCACTGGAAACCGAGGTTTTTTACAAAAAAACAGAAAACAGACTTGATTATAGAAATGGCGCCCAACTCATAGCCACGCGAGCGGTGGAACGCGAAGTGCTTTCTGGCGAATCACAGGCTTTCGGGCTAGAAGTACTGTTTAGGAAAAATGAAGGCGCTTTTACAGGTTGGCTGGCATATACACTTGCACGCAGCGAACAGCGCACGCCAGGAAGAACGGTTGCGGAAACGGGAATAAATAACGGCAACTGGTATCCCAGCGCTTATGATAAAACGCATGACATAAGTCTATATCTCAATTATGAACATAACGCAAAATGGAATTTTAACGCCAACTTTTTATACCAGACTGGGCAACCTACCAATTATCCCATAAGTCAGGCGCAATTTCAGGGGCTGGTCATCCCTAATTTCGGTGAGCGTAACGCACAGCGTTTACCAGCTTATAACCGCCTTGATGTTTCGGCAACGCTCATTCCAAGTAAAAATAAAGGCCGAAAATTACAAACAGAATGGATTTTCAGCATTTACAATCTATATAACCGAAAAAATGCCGCGTCCATTAGTTTTGAACAGAACGCCGATACAGGCGTTAATGAGGCCATTCGAACTTCCATTTTTGGCATTATTCCCTCGGTAACCTTTAATTTTAAATTCTGATGAAAAAGCTTCGATATATTTTAGGTTTATTAGTAATGGGATTTGGTCTGTCATCCTGTGAGGATGTGATTGACGTTGACCTACCACAATCTGAACCCCGACTGGTCGTAGATGCGCTCATTAGAGTTCCTGCTGATGAAGATTATTTTCCGGTGAGCGTGCGCCTTACCACCACTGCACCATTTGATGCGGTAGACGTGCCGCGTGTTTCTGGAGCAACGGTTTTCTTGACTACTAAGAGTAAATCGTATAGGCTTAATGATGCAGGTGACGGGATTTATCTGGGCGAAGTACCAAAAAACATTATTACAAC
>JBDNGW010000701.1:0-4533 GCA_041689735.1 Leeuwenhoekiella sp.
TTAAGAGCAAAGAAAGCTTGCTTTTTTTAAGATTATTTTGTATTTCCTATTTCGGAGCAGGACTTTCTGTGCTGATTATTTTACCGTCTTCCATAGTAATAGTTCTGTGTGTGTTGGCTGCAAAGGTAAGGTCATGGGTAACAATCAGTAAGGACTGGTTGTACACTTCTGCCAGTTCCTTGAAAATATTAAATACTACATCTCCGCTTTTTTTGTCCAGGTTCCCTGTAGGTTCATCTCCCATTATAATCAAGGGATTGTTAATTAATGCCCTGGCAATAGCCACTCTTTGTTTTTGGCCGCCACTTAACTGGTTTGGGTACTTTAGTGCCTCTGATTCTATCCCGAGAATCTTTAATTTCTCATAGGCATTGTGTTCTATTTCTTTGGTCGTGAGCTTTCCAAATTTAAGCCCGGGCAACATGACGTTATGCAGGTTGTTGAATTCATTGAGCAAATAGTGAAACTGGAAGACGAATCCTATTTTTTCATTTCGAACCCTAGCGAGTTCTTCGTCTTTTTTATTTTTCATGTTGATACCATCTAGAAATAGCTCCCCTTCATAGCTCGTATCCATGGTAGATAAAATGTAGAGCAATGTGGATTTGCCACAACCAGACCTTCCCATAACAGAAACAAATTCGCCTGTATTGATAGAAAAACTGACATCGGTCAACACTTTCACGGTAATGGGATCATGAAAGGATTTACTGATGCCTATGGCTTCTATGACTTTCTTTTTCATGTCTATTTTCCCCTGATGATATCTACCGGATCAATTCTGCTTGCTTTTCTGGAAGGGAAGTACCCGGCCAGATAGGTGGTTATAATCGAAAAAATCGCCCCAATCAAATAGAATTTCGGATTATAGTTGATGGGGTATGTTTTTACGGTTGGTAAAGAAGCAGTGTTGAAAGGGATTTCGCCAATCAATGCTGACAAACCTAATCCAAAGAGCAGCCCCAGCGCTCCACCTACCAGACCAATGGTCAAGGCAATAGTAATGAATATGGCGTTGACGTCCTTACCAGAAAAACCGGTCGCTTTCAGAATGGCAATGGAATCCATTTTTTCATAGATCATCATGTTTAGAATATTATAAATCCCAAACCCTGCAACGATAAGCAATGTGATTCCCACCGCATAAGAAATCAGTGTTCTTACGGAGCTACCAGTTTCAAATTGAGCATTGGCCGTTTGAATATCGATCGCCTCTACTTCAAAAAGTGTGTTGTAACTTTTTGCCAGTGTTGGGGCCAGGGTCAGGTCAAATAATTTAATCTGGATATCGGTAATATAACTTTTAGGTTTACCGAGTATTTTCTGAGTGGTTGCGAGCGTGGCATAGCTTTGTGTTTTGTCCACATCATCTATTCCGGATTGAAAAAAACCAACTACTTTCAAAGGAAATCGGATGCCTTCGCTTGTGGTTATTTGAATGTTGTCGCCAATGTGAACGAGCATTTTCTTGGCAGCTCCAATGCCCAAAATGATACTATTTGGGGTATTTTTCAAATCTATGGTTTTACCTTCCACCACATAATCCTGAAAGGTAAAAAGCCTATTTTCTGCATCTACATCAATACCGTTGATGACGCCAGTTAAATTAATTGCTCCCACGTTGTAAAAAATGGGAACCGTGGTTTTTGGCGCTATACCGCGAACATTGGGATCATTTCTAAGGGCTTTAATGATGGCTTCACTGTTCCGGATCTCCAGCAGCTCATTTTTGGGTTTTACATGCTTTACAAAATTGTAAGTATCCGGGTATGAAGCAGATTTGGTAATGGGCTGAAGTGGTGAGGGTAGAATTTCATTGTAAAGTCTTATATGAGGCGTGCGGTTTAAGATCAAATTGTCGAGCAGATCATTTAAGCCCGCCATAAAACTGAGCAACGTGATGAACATCGTAATACTGAAGGTAACCCCAAAGGCGGCGACCATGGGTTGCCTTAGTCTCGCCTTGAGCAAAGCCATTGAAATCTGTGCTATGAGTTTGATTTTCATTGCTCAGGGGGAATTAGTTCTTCATGCACGTCTATTCCTGAAAGGATCTCCACCATTTGATAATCCTTCAAACCCGTTTTCACGATCAGTCGCTTCCCAGCTTCGTCCATTACGATGGAATCGTTTAGCAGATAATTTCTTGGGATGAGCAATGCGTCTTTTTTTGTGCTGATCACTACATTGGCTTCAAAGGAAATATTCGGGTAGAGGATACTTGGTGGTCGTACAAATTCTGCTTCTATGGTAAAGGTTTTACTTTGCAGATTCATAATGGGGTTGATCTTGGATACCACCGCATTGAAGACGGAGTCCCGATAGCTATTGAGCACCACTAACACGGGCATGCCCAATTGGGTGGCCACAATATCATATTCATCGATCTGCATCTCAAGGATATATGTTTCATCATCCCCTATGATAGCGATAGGTATTTGAGGTGTGACCATTTCCCCCTTGGCAAGGTTCATCTGATAAACCTTGCCCTTTACTTTACTTTTCACGAGATAGTCGCCCGTATTGTCATTACTGATCAATAGATTATTCTGGGCTTCTTTGGATAGATAATGCAATTGCCTATCCAATTCCAACAACCTTTCCTTTGCAGACGCATAATTATTTTTTGATTTCTCAAAGGCAAGCGCTTTCTGCTCGAATTCTACTTTTGATCCAATATTTTGTGACCATAGGTTTCTTTGTCGTTCAAACATGATCGACTCATTTTCCATTTGACTTTTACTCAAACCGACAAACGACCTGGCTTCCTCTAGTTTCCCTCGGTTGAAATTCACAGCTAAAGTCAGCCGATAATTTAGCATTGTCAGACATCATGCGCTGAGCATCATTCATAATGGATAGTATAGGTGAACCAATTTCCACGGATGCACCCTCGTCTGCGAAAACTTCATCAACAATACCGCTTACCGTTGCAAAAACCTGATATTGATTTTCACTTTTAATAACTCCTGAGGCATAAACAGATTCTGTGATGGTTTGCCTAACCGGACTGATGGTATCCTGCTTAGATTGACAGGAGCTAAGTAAAATCAAGGATATGAGAAAAATACATTTCATATGTTTTAACCGTTCAAAAAAATAAATTGAAATTTTAGTGTGACTCGTTAGTTAATTAAGGTGACTGCTCTTTAAGATATTTTTAACAAAAGCATCTTTCCTGTTATTGGTCACCTTATCAGCCGGTTCAACGTCGATTTTAATATCCTTATTTCTTGGAACTAAAATCAATTAAGTTTGCGGTTCAATGAGCCATCCAGATGTCTAGGTTCATTTGTGTTTTTATTTGCTTTCTATTGAAGTGGAACTTAGAGCTTGTTTAAGCTGACTCCTTCGTGATTTACATCCCGATAGCTATCGGGAGAAAATCAATTTGAATTGACTTTAAACAAGGTCTTACTTGAATTTGTATTCCATTGTTATTTTTGTTTTATCTCATTTTCGCAGGTGCTTCCTCTTTCCATACATTCCAGATTTTCAAAAATGATCCTTGCTATATTCTTGAGGGCTGTATCAGTCAAGAAAGCCTGATGGCTGGTTATCAAAGCGTTCCGAAAAGCCAGAAGGCGTGCCATGGTATCGTCTTGAAGAATGTCTTCTGAATGATCTTCGAAGTACAATCCTTTTTCCTCTTCGTAAACATCCATCCCGAAAAAATCATTTCGGCCTGATTTCAATCCGTCGATTACATCCTGCGTTTTTACTAATCCGCCACGGCCTGCCTGTGTTGATTAACATAACCCCATTTTTTCATACGAACAATCCTATTTTCACAAATCATGAGATGCGTTTCTGCGGTTAGGGGTACGTGCAAGGTTAAAATATCGGATCGATTACAAAGATCATCTAGGTCGGTTTAGGTAACACCATACTCTTTAATTAAGGCAAGGTCTTCCACAACATCATAAGTCAGTAACTAACAACCAAACCCATGCAAAATCTTAGCGACTACCCGGCCTATTTTACCGGTTCCGACAATACCGACCGTTTTGCCGTTCATATCAAAACCTACAAGTCCGTCCAAATAAAAATTTATCTTCATGACCCTATAATGCGTACGGATCAATTTTCGGTTAAGGGCCAACATGACCGCTACCGTAAACTCGGCAATGGCGTTGGGCGGTTACTCGGATAGCCGCGCCATGCGGATACCCAATTCTTGGGCATGGGCGACATCGATATTGTTAAAACCTGCCGAGCGGAACGCTACAAAGCGAACGCCAAGTTCATGCAGCCTATCAAAAACTGGCTCAGAAGCGTCATCTTCGGTAAAAATACAGATGGCATCGCAGCCTTTTGCTAATTCTACGGTATCCGAAGTCAGATACGTGTCCAACATTTTCAGGGTGTTTTTACCGCTATTGGCACTTTCTAAATACTCTTATTCCCAACTGTGCATATTAAATATTGTGATTTTCATATGGTGCGTGCTTTCTTTCAATTTGATTACTTGGCCCTGCCAAAATCTACTAAGCTTTTCTCTGCCTTATTAATGTTCTCGATTCCCATTATCAA
>JBDNGW010000702.1:0-1411 GCA_041689735.1 Leeuwenhoekiella sp.
ATCTTTTTTTAACCCTTGATTCGCATTATTAATAAGAGAAAGTGAAAAGTGAAGATCTTTGTCATTCAGAACTTGATTTTTTGGTGGGCTCTTTCCAAGTTGAAATAATTAGAGGTTTTACAATAGGATAAGATTCTGAAATAAATTCGGAATAACTATTTCAATCTTTTTTTAAATAGCTATTTTTCATCTGAAAAATCCGATTTTTGCCTGTTATAAGCCGTTTTCTGCTAGAAAAATAACGGTTTTACTTCTGAATTTATTTTAATACCAGACCCCTTTTGGAATACTTGATAAAATATAAAGCCCAGAATACCTACAAAGAACCTGTTCGCAGCGCGTACTGGCAGTTTCTTATCTTGCCAGAAGATAACGATTCCCAAAGTCTGGAACAAGCTACTTTTACCAATTCGCTGGGTGCACCTATACAGAGATCCATTAATGGATATGATTTTCAAACCTTTCGTGTGGCGCCGAAAACCACTTTTAACGCAATAGATTTTGAGGCCGAATTTCGTGTGATAAAGCAGATATTCAATCCGTTTGACCATTTAAATTACAGAGCGCCCGCAGCCGATTACGAATTGTTGTTTTCATTGGAATTTCGTGCCGAAAATGAACGGTTTTTGAAAATCACTCCCAGTACCGCCCTGCCGGTTGGTAGCGCGCTGCCCTTTAAATTTGATGAAAAAATCTCCATTTTTGATAATTTAAATAAGCTCAACGCATGGATTTTCGATGAGTTTAAATTTAAGTCCGAAGTAACGCAGATCAATACTAATCTAAGTGAAATTCTGGAGCACAAACACGGGGTATGTCAGGATTTTACACATCTTTTTTGCGCGCTCGCTCGTAAAAATGATGTTCCTACGCGCTATGTTTCCGGTTATTTGCATCAAGGTATAGGCTATCTTGGCGATTCTCAGATGCACGCTTGGACAGAAAGTTTTGTTCCCGGGGCCGGTTGGATCGGTTTTGATCCTACTAACAATCTTCTCGCAGCAGAAAACCATATCAAGGTTGCCCACGGAAAAGATTATGCAGACTGCCCGCCCATTAAAGGAGTGGTGTATACGACCGGTGGAAATACGACGAAATATTCGGTTGAAGTAAGGGCGACAAAAGATGACATGAGCCAAGATCAGAACAGCGGTGGCATCATGCAACAACAGATGGGCAACATGACACAGAAGATGGAATTCCGGCATTTATTTCCGAAAAATGATATTAAAGAGCAATAATTTAAAATGTTTGCGACTTGTTTTCCGCCTTAGGATCTGTTTAGAAATAACCTGCCCATTTCTATGGGTTCTTTTGCCCAGCAACTGCGTTGAAAATACTCGCCATAGCTACGGCTATGTCTGCGTTTTTCGCCTTGTTGATGAACAAAATAACTGCCTATAATTCGGTC
>JBDNGW010000703.1:0-7213 GCA_041689735.1 Leeuwenhoekiella sp.
CATTTCTATGGGTTCTTTTGCCCAGCAACTGCGTTGAAAATACTCGCCATAGCTACGGCTATGTCTGCGTTTTTCGCCTTGTTGATGAACAAAATAACTGCCTATAATTCGGTCACTTTATTTCTGAACAGATCCTTAGGCTTATTTATTAATGGGGCCAGACTGTTCTTTTTCCAACACTCCCTTTTCAGGTAACAAGGTTCCCCTAATCTTTAGCGTATAGGGCTGCTTAGAGGCATTTGTATAAACTGTAATGGTTTTTCGTATAGGCCCGCCGGGGAGATTTGTGTTGTATTTTACTTTGATGACCGCACTATCGCCAGGCATGATGGGATCTTTAGGTGGTGTGGGCACGGTGCAACCACAGGTGGAATAGACTTTGGTGATGATTAACGGGACGTTGCCGGTGTTTGTGAACTTAAATTCACGCAATCCATCAGCACCATGTGCGATCTCACCATAATCAATAACATCAGTCTCAAAACTTATCTCTGCTTTTTTTTCCTGAGCCTGTAGCGTATAACCAAAAACGCCCAAAAATAATAGAAGTATATATTTTTTCATGAACCTGATTTTTAAATGAATAACAAAAATAGCCTTAAAATTATCGTAAAACAAAAGTTTAAGCTATATTTTGTGTATTTCGTCTGATTTTACATTATTTTTTGTAGGAAATATTCTGATACTTTACATTTTTGATGTCTAATGAAAGGTAATTCTTCCTATATAAGTACTTTTACCGTTTCAGAAAAACTACAACAATATGGCCATAGCTTCACGATATAGCGCACAGGAAATAGAGAAAAAATGGTATGATTACTGGATGGAACAGGATTATTTTCATTCTGAGCCAAATGAAAAAGAGGCGTACACTATAGTGATCCCACCGCCAAATGTTACAGGCATCCTGCACATGGGCCATATGCTCAACAACACGATACAAGATGTGCTGGTGCGCCGGGCGCGATTGCGCGGTTATAATGCTTGCTGGGTACCGGGTACAGATCATGCTTCGATAGCCACTGAAGCCAAAGTGGTGGCCAAGTTGAAAGCGCAAGGCATCAATAAAACCGATCTCTCCCGTGAAGAATTTCTAGGGCACGCCTGGGCATGGACGGAAGAATACGGCGGGTCAATCTTAGAACAGCTTAAAAAATTGGGCGCTTCCTGTGACTGGAAACGCACCAAATTCACCATGGATGATTCCATGTCTGAAAGTGTCATCAAAAGTTTTGTTGATCTATATAACAAGGGGCTTATTTATCGCGGTTACCGTATGGTAAATTGGGATCCTGAAGCAAAAACCACGCTTTCTGATGAAGAGGTAAACCATGTGGAGCAGCAGGGACAACTTTATTTTTTAAAATATAAGATTGAAAATAGTGAGGAGACGCTCACCATTGCGACCACCAGGCCGGAGACTATTTTTGGCGATACCGCCATTTGTATCAATCCGAACGATGCGCGTTTTGCGCATTTGAAAGGTAAAAAAGCGATCGTGCCGCTTGTAGAACGCGTGGTGCCCATTATTGAAGATGAGTATGTGGATGTTGAATTTGGTACCGGTTGCCTCAAGGTAACTCCGGCCCATGATGAAAACGACAAGATGCTTGGCGATAAGCACAAGCTGGAAGTGATCGATATTTTTCATGATGATGCCAGTTTAAATTCTTATGGCCTGCATTATCAAGGGAAAGACCGTTTTGTCGCCCGTAAGGAAATCGTGAAGGAACTTGAAGAAAAAAACATTTTGCTCAAGACTGAAACCCACATCAATAAAGTGGGGACTTCTGAGCGTAATGGCGCGGTTATCGAGCCCAAGCTTTCCGATCAATGGTTTTTGAAGATGGAAGAACTGGTAAAACCGGCCATAAAGTCGGTGCTGGAAACTGGAGAAATCAAGCTTTTTCCCAAGAAATTCGAAAATACTTACCGGCATTGGATGGAAAATATTCGGGATTGGAATATCTCTCGCCAACTCTGGTGGGGCCAGCAGATCCCGGCTTATTTTTATGGAGATGGGAAGGAAGACTTTGTCGTTGCTTCAACTAAAGAAGAGGCACTCGCTTCCGCGAAAGCGAAAACCAACAACCCTAATCTTAAAGCGGAAGATCTAGTTCAGGATGAGGATGCGCTAGATACGTGGTTTTCTTCCTGGTTGTGGCCCATGAGCGTTTTTGACGGTATCCGCAATCCCGATAATGCCGAATTCAACTATTATTATCCCACAAATGATCTGGTCACCGGGCCAGATATCCTGTTTTTTTGGGTGGCGCGTATGATTATGGCTGGTTATGAATACACTGGGAAGCGGCCCTTTGAAAATGTCTATCTCACCGGTTTGGTGCGTGATAAACAGCGCAGAAAAATGTCAAAATCGCTTGGCAATTCACCAGATGCGCTTGGCCTGATCGATGAATATGGCGCGGATGGCGTACGCGTGGGACTTTTATTGAGCGCGCCTGCCGGTAACGATCTTATGTTTAATGAAGAACTGTGCAAACAAGGCAAGGGTTTTGTAAACAAAATCTGGAACGCCTATCGACTTATTGAAGGTTGGCAAATAGATGAAAATAGAGAGCAACCAGCATCGAGCAAAATTGGTCTGGAATGGTATAGGGCAAAATTTAATGCCACTCTTGCCGAAATTGAAGATCACTTCGGAAAATACCGGATCAGTGATGCGTTGATGGCCACATATAAACTGGTCTGGGACGATTTCTGCAGTTGGTTGCTTGAGATTGTAAAACCAGATTATGGCGAGTCAATTGATAGAAAAACCTACGATGGTGTAATTTTGGCGCTGGAGAATAATTTACGTATCCTGCACCCATTTGTTCCATTTGCTTCAGAGGAAATTTGGCATCAAATTACATCGCGCGATCCTAAAGATGCACTTATCGTAAACCATTGGCCGGAAATTAAAGAAGCGGACGCGTCAATTATATCCGATTTTGACCTCGCTTCCCAAGTAATAAGCGGAATTCGTACCATTCGGAAGGAAAAGAACATCTCCTTTAAAGACCAGCTAGAGCTTTTTGTTCATAACACAGAAAATTTCAGTTCCAGTTTTGATACGGTGATCAAGCGTTTGGGTAATTTATCTTCGATGGAAGAAACAAATGAAGCAATGGAAGGTGCGCTTTCTTTTAGAGTGAAGGCCAATGAATATTTTATTCCTTTGAAGGGAGCCATTGATATCGAGGCCGAAATTGAAAAAATTAAGGAAGAACTTAGCTATACGCAAGGTTTTATAAAGTCAGTTGAGAAAAAGCTCGCCAATAAACGTTTTGTGGACAACGCGCCCCAGCAAGTGGTTGACATAGAGCGTAAGAAACAAGCCGATGCACTGGCTAAAATAGAAGCTCTTGAAAATAGATTAGCTTCTCTGAAATAAACAGAAAACAGCTATAACACCCTTAAAAACGTCAAAAATAGCCGAAAAATGGACTATTTTAGGTGTTTTTTCATTTTTTCATAAAATTCTACAGCACTTTGAGTGCCTGCATTTTTTTTGAATGGCCAACCAAAATGAGGGTCGCAAGAGGCGATTTTAGTAGCTATCGAACAATTCTGGTGCTTCAAGGTTTAGCATTTTTATTACATCAGAAAGGAAGCTGCATGTTCTCTCAAAAAGTTTAGCGCTTTTGACATGTGGTTTTCCACAGTTTTGATAGATATATTTAGATCTTCTGCGATTTCCCTGTATTTTCTGCATTCCAGTTTATTGAGGATAAAAACCTCCCTGCAGCGTGGAGGAAGTTTGGCAATCAGTGAATGAAGCCTTTCCAATTTGGGTGCTTGTGAAACGGGCTGATTATCCCGGGCCTGTGCTAAAATTTCCCAATGTATGGTGTCCAAAAAATCAACTTTGATCTTATTCTGCCTTAAATGAAGCAGGAACTGATTGTGACAAGCTTTAAAAAGATAACTTTTTAGGGAGGTAGTGATCCTTACCTCTTTTCTTTTTTCCCAAAATTTGATTAGCGTATCCTGCACTAGATCTTCTGATAATGCCCTATTTCGGCATAGACCATAAATGTAATTACAGAGCTATTCATAATAGGTATTAAAAAGGATTGTATACGCAGCAGAATCGTCTTTGCGTAAGCGCTCAAGAAAATCCGTATCGTCCATATACTCTTAATTTCTGTTAAAACTATAAAATTTTAAAAGAAGAGTAGGGGTTTTTATGAAAAAATGTATCATAGAAGTGAAAGAACACCTCAATATTTGCAATGCTACGAGTAGACGATTTAATAAAAAAATTTGCAGTCGGTTCGATTCTGCCCAAAGAACGCAAGGTCTTAAAAGAGTGGGTCAGCGAGTCAGAGGGGCATAATGAGCATTTTAAGCAATGCCTCTTAGAATATGATCAGACCCATATTGAGCCTTTTGATGTATCACTCGCACTACATTCATTCATGCTTCGTAGAACTCAAAAAAACAAGGTATTACGGTATCGTTTTCGCGCCCTGTATAAATATGCAGCTGTTTTTTCTGGACTAATGCTACTTGGTTTTATGGGTTGGCATATTTTTGGTGAAAAAAATCCCACATTGGTTGAATCCAATGTAATTACGGCGACAAGCCCTGAAAAAGAAAAGGAGATTCAGATTCGTCTCGCTGACGGTACCCAGCAAAAAATAACCGAGAAAAGTAAGCAGACCATTACCAATGCTCAAGGGGCGGTAGTGGCCAATGCGAAATCCTCGACGCTCCGGTTTTCAGTAGCGGATGTGACCGAAGAAGAACTCGCTTATAACGAGATTAATGTGCCCTATGGCAAAAAATTGAAAATCGAACTCTCAGACGGCTCGGTCGTTTGGCTCAATGCGGGCTCCAAATTCAAATTTCCACAGCAATTTATAGCAACTGAAAAAAACCGAGCAGTATATCTTACCGGGGAAGCTTTTTTTGAGGTTGCCAAAAATACGGAGCATCCCTTTATCGTAAATACGGGCGGGATTGAGGTTGCTGTTTTGGGCACGAAGTTCAATGTGTCTGCTTATGCCACTAATACAGCTGTGGCAACTACGCTGGTAGAAGGCTCTGTGGCATTGTCAAGTAATACCGGTAGTGGAGGTAAAGTCTTTTTGAAACCCACTGAGCAGGCCAGGTTTGACGCAACATCCCAAGTATTTTCCAAAGAGGTGGTGGACACGGCGATCTATACAGCATGGATCCAAGATAAGCTTATCATTAACAATCTTAGTTTCACAGAGATTTTGACGCGGCTAGAACGTATGCACGATGTAGAGATTATCAACAAGACACACGGTCTCAACAAAGAAATGTTTAAGGGAGAATTTACCGACGAGGATATCAAAACAATACTCACAACCATGGCTATAAGTGTGCCCTTCAACTTTAAACTAGAAGGTCGAAAAATAACAATTACTGATACATGAGACAAGGACAATGTCCCAGCATCACCTTTTTAATAAAAACGAATCATTAAACTAAATGCTAATAATAAAAAAACAAAACTATGAAAAACTCAAACAATGGGTCACCCTGTTTTAGGAGTAGAGATTCAAAATCGATGTATTTAAAAATAAAACTAAGTCTAGCCTTTGCGTTTTTGATCTTACTTCAGGTTTCTGCAAATGATTCACTGTCCCAGAAAAAGATGGTGTTTGATCTGCATGATGTTACCTTAAAAACGGTACTGAATAAGATAAAATCACAATCAGGATATAAATTTTTCTACAATGTCAATGTCGTTAAGGATCAGCAGATGCTGAGCATTAGCGCCAAAAAAGAAAACATTCGACAAGTTATGGTGAAAATGGCGAATATTCTTCCCATTGACTATTACATTAATGAACAGCAGGTTGTGCTCACCCCTAAAATCCTGGCGCCACCAGTAATAATAGAACAACAGCAAGAAGTAACCGGTAAAGTAATTGATAAGGACGGCACGCCGCTCCCGGGTGCAAACGTACTCGTAAAAGGAACAAGTATTGGCGCACAGACCGATTTTGACGGTATTTTAAGATTGAAGTGCCCAGCGGGAAGAGCGTACTGGAAGTCTCCTTTGTAGGGTTTGAAACTGAGGAAGTGGATGTAACCGGTAAAAACAAAGTGACCGTGGTTATGGATGCAGATTCCGCCCAGTTGGACGATGTGATCGTGGTAGGTAGCCGTGGTAAACCCAGAACTTCTTTTGATTCGCCGGTTCCCGTAGATAATATTCAAATTTCAGAACTGGAAATGACGGGCAAAGGTGTTCTGGATCAGCAATTGATGTTTAAGGTGCCCTCATACTATGCTACCCAACAGCCCATTTCTGATGCTGCAGCCCATTTTAGCCCGGCAGGCTTACGTGGTTTATTGCCTTCAAGAACGTTAGTACTCGTAAACGGCAAACGTAAAAACTTGAGCGCACTGGTATATAGCTATGTTACACCGGGGCGCGGGGAAGTGGGTGTTGATATGAAATCAGTACCTTCTGCAGCCTTAGAAAGAGTGGAAGTACTTCGCGATGGAGCGGCGGCCCAATACGGCTCTGATGCTGTTGCCGGGGTCATCAACCTAGTGCTCAAGAAAAAATCAGATCCATTTATCAATACCAGTTATGGTATAACTACCGAAGGGGATGGCGAGCAGTACCAACTGGAAGCTGGTTTTGGAATGGATATTTTTGAAAAAGGCTATGCCAATTTCACCTTCAATTATTTTGACCAAAAACGCTCGCAACGGGCGGGAACCATTACCAGCGCAGCAGATGAGGAAGCATACTGGGGTGTAGAACAGGGCCTCACTTCTTTTGTTGAACGCAATCCCAGCGCGGGTTTTCAGGTAGGTATCCCCGATATGAAAATCACTAATTTTGCCTATAATATGGGCTATACGATAGACGCAGAAACCGAAACGGAAATTTACTCCTTCGGTACCTTGATGAGCCGAAGTGGAGCTGCACCCCAATTTGCCAGAGTGCCTTACTGGGTTTCTGGATTTGAGCAGATTTACCCTGGAGCTGATTTCTTTCTGGCCGAAATGGCACCCCAAATAGCCGATCACACCTTCGCTCTGGGTATTAAAACCGTTTTAAACGGTTGGAACTTTGATCTTAGGATCTGTTTAGAAATAACCTGCCCATTTCTATGGGTTCTTTTGCCCAGCAACTGCGTTGAAAATACTCGCCATAGCTACGGCTATGTCTGCGTTTTTCGCCTTGTTGATGAACAAAATAACTGCCTATAATTCG
>JBDNGW010000704.1:0-10425 GCA_041689735.1 Leeuwenhoekiella sp.
AATCATCTTTCAAGGCCTCAGTGACTTAGGATATATGAGCTCATTATATCTGTAACTATAGGAGTTGAGCCCAACTTTTTAAAACCCGGAACACCTATGATTACAGGGATTACAATTAATAGCTATGTGCCTAAGTCAATATTCTTAATAACAGGTAAAAGCAATAATCCAATGCCTATACCCATAAAAATTCCAAATGCCGTATCGGAAAGATTAAAAATATAGTTAATGGTTTGAGCACCGACTGTAATAAAAATTCCAGCAATGGTCAATAAGAGTCGTGATTTTTTATTCATTTTGAATGATTGCGTTACTTAAAAAAACAATTATAATCCAATAAATAGACTAAAAAAGCCATTATCTGAACATATTCACTGTTATTCAAAATTGATAAATAAAAAAACCCGATGCTTTAGGGAGCATCGGGTTTTCCACTTAACTAACCAATCATTTATGAAAAACCTTTTACAGGTTCCTTATATATACGCTTAAATGTCAGTAATATTACATCAAAAACAAAGCTTAACAAAACTATAACTTTTTGTTGTGCGTTTTTTCTTACTACACCAATTTTTAGCTAAAAATGGTGATTTTATGGCACTTTAAGCCAATAAAATGGTATTAAAGCACCATAAGATTGCACCCACGAATTTCTGATTGATCAAAACGGCCCAGCACTTCAAAACGGTTCCCATTTAATTTGCGCCCCAGATCTTGGGTGGCGATAAATGGGCAGGAGTTGGTATTGGCCAAGTCGATCACATTTATACCGCCAGTTTTGCCTGGATTTACCGGTGAAAGCGCGTCTTCCGTGTCGCGTATGTGAATATCCATCCACGGTGGAGTGGTAAAAATACCATCGCCGCTAGAATAAGCCTGAGAGAGCAGTTCGGTCATACCATACTCGCTGTGTATTTGGGCTACGCTAAATCCTTTCTGCAAGCATTCATGCAGTTCTTCCCGTACCAGTTCTTTACGGCGGCCCTTCATACCGCCGGTTTCCATAATGATGGTATTTTTCAGCTGAAAATCATAATTTTCCACTAGATCCAGAAGCGCAAAAGAAACGCCTATAAGCAGTGTTTTTTCGCTTAAAGCATCCAATCTTTTAAGGTTTGTAGCCAGTTTATCGAGTTCATTGAGATAAAAACCACTTTCGGGCTTTTTGCTTTGTTTGATAAAATTATCTACCATATAAATCAGCGACGAGCCCGTGCGTTCCAAATAAGAAGGAAGTAGCGCAAGCACCGTATAATCGGTAATTGCGCCATAATGCTGCGTAAAACAGTTAGTAAAACTGGCTTCGTACAAAGAAATATCAGTCACATAATGTTTACTGGTGGCCGATCCCGTAGTTCCGCTACTGGTGAAAACGGTCTGGACTGCTTCTGTGGAAGCAAGGACTTTATGCTCCTTAAAAAAAGAAATGGGCATAAAGGGGATTTGGTCAACCTCTTGAACGGCTTCCGGTAAAATGTTCAATAAGTTACAGAATTGGCTATAAACGGTATTATCTGCATACTGCTTTTGAAACGCCTGTAATGCGGCCCACTCAAACTGGGCAGTAGTTGTTATTTTGTAAAAAGGAGTATGTTGCATAGCGGGCATTCAGGGAATGCAAAGATATTTAAAAATGCCGTGCTAGGAGAATAAGTTAAGGGCAAGCCTCAAGGAATAGAATGTGCCCGTAGAATCAAAACGGCCTATCGTACTGGCATCGCTTATATTACCTAAATGTTATGAATTGCACGGTGGGGAAATACAAGCCTATTTAATGGTATCTTTACCTAGTGTTAAGTTGAGGATTGACTCAAAAATAACCTATATACTTATACTTGTTCTTTTGCTCGCTAACTGCGCCTGCCTTTGCCGGTAGGCAGGTTGAAAATACTCGCCATAGCCATGGCTATGTCTGCGTTTTCCGCCCCTGCCTGTCATGCCTTGGCAGGCAGGTTCTTAGCAAACAAAATAACTGCCTATAACCTGTATATCTTATAATTGAACCAATCCTAAGCATAAGCCGGCGTATAGTGCAAAGCGTTTTTTGAGCCATCTCTTCGTTAAAAAATAATTTCGTAGTTACGGTTATGAAATGATTTTTTGCCTAGACCTGACTCAAAATTCGCGATTGCCTGATACGTCATATTACATTTAACGTAACACTTGTTTTAACTGTTTTTACCATGAAAAAAAAGAATATTAAGATTTTACTGGTGGATGACGAGCCAGATATTCTGGAAATTGTGGGCTACAACCTCAAGAATGAAGGATATCAAGTTCTCACGGCAGAAAATGGCAAACAAGCCGTAAAAATGGCTGCAAAACATCAACCGCAATTGATTATCCTTGATGTGATGATGCCAGAAATGGATGGTATTGAGGCCTGTGAGCAAATTCGTAAAAACCCCGCCCTTTCTGAAACGATAGTCGCTTTCCTCACCGCCCGTGGAGAAGACTATTCACAAATGGCCGGTTTTGACGCCGGGGCAGATGATTACATCACCAAACCCATAAAGCCCAAAGTTCTTGTAAGCAAGGTAAAATCACTTTTACGCCGTTTAAAAGAGGATGCCGACAAAGAAACCACCCTGACCTTTGGCGATCTTGTCATCAATAGGGAAGAATATAAGATCATTAAGGATAATATAGAAATGGTGCTTCCGCGGCGAGAGTTTGAACTTTTGGCACTCCTTACCTCAAAGCCGGGCAAGGTCTTTAAAAGGGAGGATATCTTAGACCGCGTGTGGGGCAATGAAGTTGTCGTAGGTGGCCGCACCATTGATGTGCATATACGTAAGCTTCGCGAAAAAATAGGGGACGAGGCGTTTAAGACCGTAAAGGGAGTAGGGTATAAATTTGTAGTTTAATGGCCACAACTTTTAAAAAGTCGTACAGGTTTGCAACGTATTCGGCTTCCTATATTACTATATTCCTAACGCTCTTGTTGAGCGTTTTTTTATATGATCAACCACTGTTAAACTACTGGTGGCCAGCGGGTTTTGCCCTAATTTGTTTTTTGTTTTGTTTTGTCATACTTCAAGTACGGGTGGAGCAGTTCATTTACAAACGCGTAAAAAAGATTTATGACGACGTTTCCCTGCTCGATGCCACTACATTAAAACGCGGGCAGATCACGACAGATATGACTACGCTCACCAAAGAAGTAGAACGCTTTGCCGCCAGTAAAAAGCTTGAAATAGAATCCCTTAAAATCAAGGATGAATACCGCAAGGAATTTATGGGCAATGTGGCCCACGAACTCAAGACACCCCTTTTTACGGTGCAGGGTTATTTGCTCACGCTGCTTGATGGGGCAATGAAGGACAAGGTGGTTCGTAAAAAATACCTGCAACGAGCAGAAAAAGCTACCGAACGCCTTATTTATCTGGTAAATGACCTCGATATGATCTCTAGGCTCGAAGTTGGCAATATGAACTTGCGCTATGAGTATTTTGACATTATTGAACTTGTCAAAAACACTTTTGAATCGCTCGAAATGAAAGCGGCCAAAAAGAACATCACCCTCACTTTTGATCGCGTTTATGATAAGCCCATTCAAGTCAATGCAGACCGGGAGCGTATATTGCAGTTGCTTACCAATCTTATTGTTAACTCTTTAAAATATGGTAAACAGGACGGCACGACAGAAGTAACCATAGAAAACCTAATACAGAACAAGGTAATCATCCGGGTAACCGATAATGGCGAGGGTATTTCCTCAGAACATATCCCGAGGTTATTTGAGCGTTTTTACCGTGTAGACAAAAGCGGGTCGCGGCGTGAGGGCGGTTCTGGCCTGGGGCTATCTATTGTGAAACATATAGTAGAGGCCCATGATGAAAAGATTTATATAGAAAGCGATTTTGGTGTGGGATCTGAGTTTTCATTCACCCTTGAAAAGGCTGAATAAATTCCCACGGTCTTTATCATCGATGACGTTGGCATAACTTGAAGCATCAAAACCAGTGTAAGCTAAAGCTTGGCTTAGGTCTTTCATTTTAAATTCGCTTTGATTTGCAAAGGGCGCTTTTCTTAACTTCTTTAAACGTTTGGCCAAGTATTCCTGCTCGGTTTGCCCGGGTGTGGGAATAAAAAATGCTTTTTTCCCCAGTTTGGCCAGATCCATAATTGTAGTATAACCGGAACGGCACAAGATCATTTTGCTGGCGTTAATGGCATTTTCAAGCGCATCACTTTCCATAAAATCAACGATTTGGATACCTCCAGAGGGTTTAATTTCTCGAGGCTTGCCTTGAAGTGAAAAACAAATTTCCGATTCATATATCTTGGTCTTTCTGCAATGTTCTTGATTGTAATCTGGATTTATAACCGGTTTTTCCGCATCTATTTTTCCGCGTACAAAGAGCACTTTTCCCTTATACATTTTCAGTTCGTGCAGTAAGATTTCCTCCAGTTCGGTGCGCTGCGGTTCTGGCCCAGAAAGTACCACCAGAATGTCATAGCTGACCGGTATTTCTAAAGTGTTAAACCTGGATGACGGCCCTATATACGTTACCGGAATCGTAAAGTTTTCAGGGTGGCCCAGTTTTCCGCTCAGGTTATTTGCATCTTTAAAATCAGGGACCCAGCAAGCGTCATAACGCTTAATATAGCGACGGTTAATGGCAGAGGCAAGCCAGGTGGCACTCCCGCTGAGCACCTGTAACTGGTGGCTAATAAAAACCGTGGGGATTGCTGAATGGTACAGACCAAATCGATTATCTGAAATAACACCGTGAATGGTTTTCGATTTCACCAGTTTTTTTATCATTTTCTGCTCTGCATGTATCGCTTTTATGATCTTTGGGCTCTGCATGAGCATTTTCCATTTAAAATTTGCCGCTTTTTTAGGATATTCTATTTGATAGGAAGGCAAGGTTACGGACTCCAACTGCGGAAATTCTCTCTGTAATACGGTAAGCGCGTTGCCATCACTGCCCAGTAAAACACCTAAACCTTCTTCCAGTAACAGTCGGATAATGGGGATGCAACGTGTAGCATGCCCCAGTCCCCAGTTGATCGGCGCTACCAGTATGGTTTTGTTTTTATGCATATTGCAAAGTTTAAATTCTTTCAGTTGATAAAAGTTTCCCTAATTTTATCAAATTATTAAAAAATGCATTGTTTCGGTCAAACGATCGTAATTAGGGTATTTTAACCGTTTGGTTTTAAAGCATGTGAAATTATTCCTCTTATATATCAACATAAAATATACTGAAAAGCTTCGGTTTTGAAAAATGATTGTTTTTCAGCAGTATTCCTATTAAACATTAGAAAAAAACAATTTGGGCAGCAAAAATAAATTGAAACGCTTTCGCGAAAATGAAACCTTTGCCAACGTCATTCAACCCAGTAGGGAAGAATTACTACAGAGCGATTTTAAATGGAAGGGAAAATGGAAGGAATTCTTCAACAACAATGCACCTATCGTTCTTGAACTGGGCTGTGGTAAAGGGGAATACAGCGTAGAGCTTGCGCGCCGTTATCCAGATAAGAATTTTGTGGGCATAGATATAAAAGGAGCACGTTTTTGGCGTGGTGCAAAGACCGCATTAGAGGAAAACCTTAATAATGTCTGTTTTATACGCATGCAGATTGAACTGTTGGCTCAGGCCTTTGCAGAAAACGAAGTTTCAGAGATCTGGATCACTTTTCCCGATCCGCAGATCAAATATAAGCGTACCAAACACCGTATGACCAACGCTGATTTTTTAGAAAGTTATAAAAAAATCCTCAAGCCCGAAGGGATCGTGCATTTAAAAACAGATAGTGAGTTTATGCATGGGTACACGCTTGGTTTATTGCATGGTGCCGGACATGAAATTCTATACGCGCATCATGATATTTACAGCAATCAGGAAGCTCCGGAAGAAGTAGTAAGCATTCATACCTTTTATGAAAAACAATACCTCGAAAAGCAGAAAAGGATTACCTATATAAAATTTAAGATCAACTAGGCGCCCATTTACCTTGGAAATAACCAAACTTTTTATCATCACCTATTTTGTCGCTTTTGTAGGCGTTTTACCTCCCGGTCTGGTGAATATGACCGTGGCCAAAACCTGCCTTCAACGTGGTAAAAAAAATGGGATCCTTGTAGCACTTGGCGCGTGCATTGTAGTACTTTTTCAGGCGCTTATCGCCATTTTGCTCGCCAAGTATATATTCAATAATGACTATGTCCAGAATATCCTCTTGCGTACTGGTGTGGTCATTTTTATTCTTATGGGCATCTATTTTTTGATCGCCGCAAAAAAAGCGAAGGTAAGACGGGTAAAGGCTGCAAAGCACCGCGGGCTGCGAAGTCTGGGTAAAGGGGTCTTGATTTCAGCCATAAATATCCTGCCCATTCCCTATTTCTGTGCTCTGGGAGCAGCGCTCAATGTCAGCGGACAGGTTTCCTATCACTTTTTTAACATTGCGACTTTTATGCTGGCGGCAGCCGCAGGATCATTTACAGCTTTATATATTTATGTATTGGGTTTTGAACGTATACAGCGCAAAGCGGTAAACCTGACCAAGTATACTAATTATTTTATGGCCGCTCTTATGCTGGTGCTGGTCATTCTCACTCTCATACGCATGTATTATACAGATAAATAATATTGAACCATGCCAAAGGACAACAGCGGTTTTTTTGATAAAGTATATGATCTTGCACGCCAAATCCCTTATGGAAGGGTAACGAGTTATGGCGCTATCGCAAGGGCGCTGGGTGCTGCCGGAAGCGCGCGTATGGTGGGCTCTGGGCGATGAACGGCGTGGAAAAATACGGAGACGTACCGGCGCACCGCGTAGTCAACCGAAACGGACTTCTTACCGGCAAGCACCATTTTCCCGGTACAAACCTTATGCAGCGCCTACTCGAAGACGAAGGGATAATCGTGGTGGAAGACAGCGTTCAGGATTTTAAAGTCCTTTTCTGGGATCCGGTTGTTGAATTGGGCCTTCTGGATGAAGAGTGAAGGTGAGGGTTGTATAATGTATATTGTAAAATGTAGATTGATCTCTCGAAATGTACACTATACAGTGTACAATTTTTCAATATACAAACACCAGCATGCTGTAAAACTGTATATTGTAGATTGATTCTTAAATCTGAAAGTATTTTTTGATCCCGCGTATGAGATAAAACTTTTTTGGAAAGGAAAATTGTAAAACTGTAATTTAATCACTCGAAAGTACAGAATACAGGGTGAATTGAAAAACCTGCAAGGTATTCCCCGCTTTTTCTGCGGGGTTCCTTGTAGGTTTAAGCTCAAAAAAAAGGCTCTAATCAATTAAATAAAAAGAGTTTTTAAGTGAAATTGACTGATTATTTTCTGCTTTATATTTCTTTTTCTTATGATAATTCCTTACAGTTTTGAACATCAATCTAAAATATATTGCTCCCTTTAGCCATAAACTTGAAACTGCACACTATTTCTCCAAGCGTACACTATACAGTATACAATTTTTCAATATACAAACACCAACATGCCGTAAAACTGTAAAATGTACAAATATTTATATGCTGTTTAAAGTAAATTGTAGAGTGACCTTTAACCTGAAAGTATTGTTTGATCCCGATAGTTATCCGAAGGAGGCTTCTTTTAGTGGGAAATTATAAAACTGTAAACCGTAGATTGGAATCTCACGAAAGTACACTATACAGTGTACAATTTTTCAATATACAAACACCCTACAAACAACAACAGACCAAAAAACTGCATTCTGTAAACCGTAGATTAATCTCACGAACGTACACTATACAGTCTACAACCTTTCAATATACAAACATTTCAGCCCTAAAATGACTAATTATTATTCCCAGTCGTATCTTTCTTTTTCTTGTTAAAAAGTCCACCTAGTACGTTTTTGACGGCATTTTTTACCTCGGTCTGTGAGGAGTCTTTTTTAGTCTGTGGAGTGGTCGTATTGCCGTCTTTTTTATCGCCGCCCAGTAGATTACCCAGTGCATCTTTTATTTTGTTCTCCCCTTTTGCTTGCAATTTTGCCTTTTGAGAAGCTACGATCTGTTGGGTAAGATTCGCAATGGCGCCCTGCGTGTTTACACTCACATTTGGACTGCTGAAATTTCCAGTTAGAGATACCGGTATTTCCACTTTATAACTATCCAGATCTGCATTGCTAAGGCTGGCTAATTGACTTCCCAACTGGCTGCCCAGCATCTTGCCGGGAACATCAAGGCCTAGCGTATAGTTCATGGTATTGTCAAAATTATGGCTCCCGCTAACCTTTACATTGATGCCTTTCACGTTAAAATCAAAGGGTTTTACATCTATTTTCCCATCATTAAAACTCAAGGTCGTTTTTAGGTTGTCTAGATTGATATCGTTGAGGTCGATAAAGTCAAGTTTGCTGTCCAGCTCATTTAGCAAGGGCATTTGTTTGGGATCCACTTTTGCGGTGAGCAACTGGGCAAAGGCATTTCCCGTTAAGGAATTCAACACTGGGGTAAGGTCATTGTTGAGGTTTCCTTTCAGCTGAAAATCGGTATTCAGGCTTCCGTGCAAGGCTTTGGCGATCGGTGCAAGTCCCTTTAATAAATTGAGACCAGCGAAAGATTGGTCAATATCTATCTTGCTCAGGTCAATTTTCATATCAAACTGAGGGATTTCGCCTTTAGTACTTACATCACCCGCAAGGCCAATGTTTCCGCCAAAAATATCTGAAGTTACATTTTTCAGCGTAGCGGTTTCATCTGCGATGACAATGGAACCTTTTACATTGGTAAGTTTGATATTGTCATAGATCACTGTTCCTATGGCAAAATCTAAAACAGCATCCAGGAAGGAAGGTATTTTTATCGCTTCTTCACCCGTTTTTGGTGTATTTTCGACCGTTTTTTCCTCTTTTGGGGCATTTTTTGTTGATTTATTTTTTGCGGTTTCGGTTTCCGCTACGCTGAAATCTGCAAGGTCTACCGTATTTGATTTTACGTTGAACCTTCCTTTGAGATCTTTGTCGGACACCATAAAAGGAATTAGGTTTTCCAAGGTTCCGGTGGCCGAAATATCAGTATTACCAGTTTTAGCGTTGAGTTTTTCAAGACTAATAGTGCTCGTTTTGAATTTCAGGTCTGTTTCGCTTATTGTAAACGTATTGGGAAGCTCTAGCGAGGTATATTTAAAATCACGTAAACTGGCCGTGCCTTGACTTTTAATATTTTGATATTGCTCCTTCTCCACACTTGCCATATCAAAAGTAGTGGTCATATTTACGGTAAGCATTCCATTGAGATCCTGATCAAGTTCAAGCGGATATGCTTTTTCCAGATTGGCCAAGTTGAGTTTGCCATTGAGCGCCATATTTACCAATGGGTTGGTAGTAAGCCGTTCTATGCGCCCTTTTGCGGCAAATTTATCCTGATCTATACTAAAAGTAAGATTGCCAAGATTGAGATAGGTATCTTCAAGCTTGCCGGTCTCATTTTTAAGTTGGGCGTCAATGTTTATATTATCTACAGTTTTAGGCAAATCCGGATACTTAAAAGAAGCATTGTTAGAAGCTATTTTGATATCCAGCATAGGAATATTGTCATCATCCACAATCCCATTTATACGCCCATTTACCTGAAAATCGCCCGAAGTGTTCACGCCATCCAGGTTTTTTGCATATTCTTCAGGAATAACGGCCAGGAAATTTTTAAAATCGCTTGAAGGCGTTTTAAAAGTAAGATCCATCTCATTATTGTTCTCGTTGACCTGCACAAAACCTTCAAAAACGAGCGGTAGCTGATTAACCAGCGCTTTATTGTCCTTAAAGGTAAAGCGCATTTTATCAAGGTTCATAGCGATATCTGCATCCAGTTGAACTTTATTATTGTTCAAGTAATTCGTTCCGTCAAAATCAAAGGAAACCAAAGCGTTGGTCTGTGTTTCCAGCGTTGAGGTAACCGCAGAAAAGTCACCGTTGCCCTCATGGTTCAGTTCCTTGAGCCTTAAAAAAGTATTGGTGCTTTCATCGAGATAGTTCACACGGGAGTTGTTGACCTCATAATGCTGTACGGCAAACTGAAACCCTTCCGAAGCATCCGTTGTGGCGCTTGTTGTGGTGCTTTCCGCGGAAGGATTTTTAGCTGTTTTAGGTGAATTATCGGCTTTCGCGATGTCATAATTGGCATTGCCCAGACTGTCCACTTTAATATTTATAAACGCGTTGTTGAGTGCAAGCGCATCTATTTTAAGTCCGTTGCCACCTTTAAAAAGCTGTGGAATGCCCATTTCCAAACGCAGTTCTTTTCCACTCGCCAGCGTATCACCGGCAAAGGGCGCTTTGTTGATAACACTAAAATCATTAATGGTGAGCGCGGCATCGGGAAAACTGGAGAAGAGACTCAGGCTTAAATCCTCCCAGGCTACGGTTGCATTCACATTTTTATTTATCTCCTTTTTGACCAGACTTTCCAGCTGGCCCTTAAAG
>JBDNGW010000705.1:0-7062 GCA_041689735.1 Leeuwenhoekiella sp.
AAATTTGATAAACAATTAGACGATTCAACAAATAAATAGTTTTAAACGCTTATTCTCCTATTAAGGTCTACCACTAAACGATTTAACGTATAAACAATTTTAACCCGAAACCCGAAACGTTCACCACTCGTTTGAGCGGTTTCCGTCAAGGCGCACGAATATAAACAGCAGGATTGTAAAGCCCCATAAACCAGAGCCGCCATAGCTAAAAAAGGGAAGCGGAATCCCCACGGTGGGAAAAACGCCCGTTACCATACCAATATTGATCAAAAAGTGGATAAAAATGAGGCCGGCCACACTGTATCCATAAATACGGCTGAATTGGTTTTTTTGCTTTTCGGCCAAGAAAATAATACGGATCATTAGCGCAACAAAAAGGAAGACCACGAACGTGCTGCCCAGAAAGCCCCATTCTTCACCTACTGTGCTGAAAATATAATCGGTATGCTGCTCGGGTACAAAATTACCTGTGGTCTGGGTACCTTTTAAAAACCCACGTCCAGTCCAGCCGCCGCTGCCTATGGCAATTTCAGATTGGCGTGTGTTATAACCTATGGCTTTGGCATCTACTTCTTTACCTAGAACTACATTAAAACGGTCACGGTGTCGCTGTTCAAATACGTTCTCAAAAATATAATTTACCGAAAAAACGAAGCCTATGCAGACAAGAGGAAGAATAATAAACAGGCTTCTGCCACTTCTTTTCTTACGCTTTAGCAAAAACAGGATGACCGTAAGAAATATCATTCCGGCACAGACATAAAATGGGCCAAAGGCAAGTGTCGTCACAAAAAGTGCAATGAGTGAAATACCCACAATAAGGTACGCGCCAGATAGACCTTCGCGATATAATGGAAAGAAAAAAGCTGCATAAACGATCGCCGAACCTGGATCTGGCTGTGGTATAATGAGAACTGCGGGAAGGGCAATGATGAGAAAAGCCTTTAACTGGTGTTGAAAAGAAGCAACATCAGTTTGTAAATCGCTAAGGTATTTGGCAAGGGCAAGAGCGGTAGCCGCTTTTGCAAATTCACTGGGCTGTATACTGAAACCACCAAGATCATACCAACTGGTAGCTCCTGAAATTTCTTTTCCAAAAAAGTAAAGACCAAGTAAGGAGAGCAGCGAGCCTATATAAATCACACTGGCAAAACGCTCAAAGAATTTGGCGTCTAAAAAGAGTATAAATGTAATAAGAACAAAACTCAGTACAATCCACACGAACTGCTTCGTGTATAGGTTCGAAAAATCAAAGCTCCCTGAGACCGCTTCTGGGTCTAGGGAGGCTGAGTAAATGTTCATCCATCCGATGCTTACTAGCGCAAGAAAAAGGATGATGAGTAACCAATCAAAGTTTACCGCTGATCTTTTTGTCATCTTCTAAAAGTTTCCCGCTGATCTTTTTTCCATCATTGATAGGGAAGGGTTTTCCGCTTAAGGGTTTTTCATATTCTTCTTCTAGACTATTTTTGGGATCGAGAATCCAATCTTGAAGATCTGTTCGGGTAATCGTGCCCTTTAAATATTTTTCTGCCATAAGGCTGGCGATTTTTCCGGCATAACGTGATCCCCAATATCCATTTTCAACAAAAACCGCAATGGCTATTTTAGGATTGTCTTTTGGGGCAAAAGCCACAAATATAGAATGGTCAGTGAGTTGAACGCGCTCCCCATCTATTTTGATAAAATTTTCGGAAGTACCGGTTTTCCCACACATTTCAACGCCCGGGATCTGCATAGTTGCTGCCGTACCATGAGTATATACATCGGCCATACCCTGTACCACGGGTTCAAAATATTTGGGGTCTATGGTCGTATGGTGTTTTGTACGGTACTCTTCTGGTATTTTTTTTTCCACATTTTCTATGCTTTTGATAATGTGTGGAGTGTAAAACCACCCTCTGTTTGCTATCGCAGCAGTGACATTTGCCAGTTGCATGGGTGTTGTGAGCACTTCACCTTGCCCTATTGCATTTGAGATAGTTGCTGTGGCGTACCATTTGTAAGTGGGATAATCATAGGTCCGGTTGTATGATTCGCTGCCTGGGATCTTTCCTTTACTTCCGTTGGGTAGGTCGTAACCCATATAATTATTGAGACCAAAGCTTTCCAAATGTTTTTTCCAAGCATCTATCCCTTCTTGAGGGGTAGCGTATTTTTCGATTATGCGCAAATACACGTTTCCAAAATAGGCATTACAGGAATATGCAATTCCCGGAACCATACTTAACGGACTTTTATGATGGTGGCAGCCCATTTTCTGACCTCGTGCATAATAAAAACCGCCGTTGCAGGCAAAAGTTTCTTGTGTATCCACCACGCCCTCCTGCAGGGCAATAAGGGCATTCAATGTTTTAAATGGAGATCCCGGGGGATATTCTCCTTTAAGAACGCGATCAAAAAGGGGTTTTGAAATGCTATCCAGATACAGATCTGTAAAATTTTTAGAGCGTTCGCGCCCCACTAATAAAGAAGGGTCATAACTGGGCGCGGCGACCAGTGCCAAGATCTGCCCCGTGGAAGGCTCAAGGGCTACAATACCGCCCCGTTTATTGACCATAAGTTCCTCGCCGTATTTTTGCAACTCAGAATCTATGGTGAGTTGTAGGTCTTTTCCTTTTTGGGGCAACGTATCGAGACTGCCTTTTTTATACTGGCCAATATCCCGGTTAAAACGGTCTTTCTGAATGTATTTTACACCTTTTACCCCGCGCAGCGCCTTTTCATAAAATTCTTCTACGCCCTGACGACCCGTTAAATCACCAGACTGGTAATAGGGATTTTCTTTAATATCCCTATTATTTACTTCGGCGATATAGCCCAGAAAGTTAGCACCATAGTCAATCTGATAATCCCGCAAGGAGCGTTTTTGAATATAAAAGCCCTCATATTTACGCATTTTTTCCTGTAGGTATGCAAATTCAGATTTTGTGAGCTGCGGTATTATCACAGACGGTAACCTGGGGGAATACACACGTGCCTTATCCAAGCGTTCCATCAGTTTTTCCTTATCCATTTTTAAAAGTCCGCAGAATTCCAGGGTATCAAAAGCCTTTACTTCTCTGGGAATTACCATAACATCGTAAGACGGCTGGTTGCTTACCAATAATTTATTTTCACGGTCATAAATATGGCCACGCTGGGGATAATCGTAAACCCGTTTTATCGCATTGCTTTCAGATAATCCCAAGAAAGAATCATCCAGCACTTGTAGATAAAGCAAGCGACCAGTAAAGGCGAAGCCAGAGAGTAAGACAATGGTAAATAGAAGTAATTTCCTCATTTGCGTTTAACGCTGAATAGGGTTATAAAAATCAGACTTAAAATCAAGGTGAATATGCCGCTGAATAACGTCTTTTTTAAGATATAAAGTATATCAGAAACGTTAAAGGTCTCCAGAAGGAATAATACAAAATGATGTATTAAAATCAAAATTGTAATGTATATAAAACGCTCTGTAAAAGAAGTATTTGCGATACGTATGGTATTGTACTCATAGGCAACACCAAAAACGGAGCGTAAAACCCACGGTCTGGAGTAGGCCATGACCAGACTTGCCGCTGCGTGCATTCCCCCACTATTGCTAAACATATCAATAGTAATACCAAGAAGAAAACTTGACAAAATAAGCAACGCCCTGTTGTTGCCTATGGGAAATAACAGGATAAAAAGTACATAGGGATACGGGTTTATAAATCCCAAAAAGTTAATGTGGTTAAAAATAACTACCTGAGCAAGTATTAACAAGATGAAGCGCAGGATGTTTTTTATAAAATCATTGTACATCGCTGGTCTGCTCTTCTAGGATTTCAATTTCTTTACGATCCAGGTTTTTGATAATATAAACGTGGCCAATATTGGTCATGTCATTGAATAATTTAATCTTTATGGTATAATAATTTTCACTGGCATCCAGTTGGAAACTGCTTACGATGCCTATACCTATCCCCTCTGGAAAAATGGTGCTCATGCCACCAGTAACGATGGTGTCACCTTTTGCTACTGGCGCTTTTTCCTGCACATCTACCAGTTTTACGATATTGGGATCTTTACCATCCCATTCTAAAATCCCAAAGTGGCCGCTCTTCTTGAGCTTTGCATTGATTTTCGAGTTGCTGTTCAAAATGCTCACCACCGTAGAAAATTTGGACGAGACCTGATCGATCACCCCAACGATTCCTTTGCTTGTGATGACGCCCAGGTCTTTTACAATGCTATCGCGTCTTCCGGCCCTTAAAGTTATAAAGTTGTCGCGCAGCGCATAATTGTTGTTGATAACCCTAGCTTTAAAAAATTGGTATGTACCGTCAAAGGTAGTGGTATCTCTCTTTGCGGTAACGGTATCCATTGTATTGAACAATTGCTGGCGCAAAAGCCTATTTTCTTCAAGTAATTGTTCATTATGGATCTTCAGGTCAAAGTAGTCCGAAACATCACTGAGCGAAGTATAAATCCCACCGGAAAGAAAATTGGCCGAATTCACGAATTTACTCCTGTGGTACGAGTGCGACTGTATGGTGAAAAAGAGGGAAAGTAGCAGCAGCACAAAGAATAACAGAAAATTTCTGTGCTTGATTAAAATATTTAGTATTTGCTGCATGAATCATTCAGAACTTATGGGGATTAATAGGATATGGCAGAATTGCCGTAGCTATAGTGTCATTTTCCTACCTATATTAGTCGATTTCATTACGATTATAGTCAATTTTTCAGGATTGCAATGCGTTGCAATTGAAAGGTGAATTTTGTTTTTATCATTATTTAATCAAAACGCTCTTAAACTTACCTAGATTTTTCAGGCAGATTCCAGTACCGCGCACTACTGCACGTAGCGGATCTTCGGCAATATAAACGGGAAGGTCTGTTTTTAATGACAAGCGCTTGTCCAGGCCACGGAGCATACTTCCGCCACCGGCGAGGTAAATACCGGTATTGTAAATGTCTGCCGCAAGTTCTGGCGGGGTCTGTGATAAGGTTTCCATGACCGCATCTTCAATACGCAAAATTGATTTATCGAGGGCTTTCGCAATTTCTCTAAAGGAAATCTGAACTTGTTTTGGCTTACCGGTTAAAAGGTCACGGCCCTGTACACTCATATCTTCGGGCGGAGTATCCAGGTCTTCGGTGGCCGCGCCTATCTGGATCTTTATTTTTTCCGCAGTCCGCTCCCCCACATACAGGTTATGCTGGGTGCGCATGTAATAGATAATGTCGTTAGTGAACACATCGCCTGCGATCTTGATCGATTTATCACAAACAATTCCGCCAAGGGCAATTACCGCAATTTCGGTTGTACCACCTCCAATATCAACGATCATGTTCCCTTTGGGCTGCATGATATCCACACCTATACCTATGGCCGCGGCCATGGGTTCATGAATTAGGTATACATCTTTACCATTAACGCGCTCGCAACTTTCTTTTACCGCGCGCATTTCTACTTCTGTAATACCAGAGGGAATACAAACGACCATACGCAGGGCAGGGGGAAAGAGTTTCTTTTTTAAGGCCGGGATCTCTTTGATAAACATGCTTATCATCTGCTCACTGGCGTCAAAATCTGCAATAACGCCGTCCTTTAATGGCCGTATGGTTTTTATATTTTCATGTGTTTTGCCCTGCATCATGGCAGCTTCCTTCCCGGCGGCAATGATTTTATTGGTCATTCGGTCACGTGCCACTATTGAGGGGCTATCGACAACTACTTTGCCGTTGTGTATAATGAGGGTATTTGCGGTACCAAGGTCTATTGCAATTTCTTCGGTCAGGAAGTCAAAAAAGCCCATAAGCTGTTAAGGGGATTGAGATTTATGCTAAAATTTTCTATTGCCTAAATATAGTTAAAATAAATATATATTAATGTTTAAAATGACGTATTCCAGTCATAACCATAGCGATTTCATGCGCATTGCAATAATCTACGCTCAATTGGTCTTTTATAGAACCGCCGGGTTGAATGACCGCAGTGATTCCTGCATTTCCAGCAATTTCCACACAGTCAGGAAATGGGAAGAACGCATCACTAGCCAGTACTGCGCCCTGCAGGTCAAATTTAAAGGCAACGGCCTTGTCCAGCGCTTGCTTCAATGCATCTACCCGCGAAGTCTGCCCAGTGCCGCTGGAGTATAACTGTCCGTTTTTTACTAGCACGATCGTGTTAGATTTGGTATGCTTGCATATTTTTGAGGCAAACAATAAATCTTCTAACTCTTTTTCGCTTGGTTTATTGCCGGTCACGAAATCAAGGTCTTCGTTTTTATCGGTTTTATTGTCCTTATCTTGCACAAGTACACCATTTAGGCAGCTACGCACCAGATTTTGGGGCAGTTTTGCCTGTTTTTGAACTAAAAGCACTCGGTTTTTCTTTCCTTTCAAAATTTGCAGCGCTTCCGCGGAAAAAGAGGGCGCAATGACCACTTCGCAAAACAGTTTGTGAATTTCTTCAGCAGTTTCCGCGTCAATTTCTGTATTACAGATCAAAATTCCGCCGAAGGCTGAAACAGGATCGCCAGCAAGTGCATCTACATACGCTTCATGCACCGTTTCCCGCTGTGCAAGTCCGCAGGCGTTATTGTGCTTTAAAATAGCAAAAGTTGGCTTTTCAGCATTGAATTCAGCCATAAGGTTGACCGCGGCGTCTACATCAAGTAGATTATTGTAAGACAGTTCCTTGCCGTGCAGTTGGTCAAAAACAGCATCAAAATCACCGTAAAAAGTACCTTCCTGATGCGGATTTTCACCATAACGAAGCGTTTTTGCCTGCCTAATGCTCGCTTTATAAACGGGCTCTCCTTCATTAAAATAATTAAAGATCGCAGTGTCATAATGCGATGAAACATTAAAGGCTTTGGCAGCAAAACGTTTACGGTCTGCAAGGTTTGTGTTTCCGCTACTGGCAGTTACTAGTTGCAATAACTCTTCATAATCTTCCACAGAGGAAATGCATAAGGTGTCCTTAAAGTTTTTAGCAGCAGCGCGAATCAGCGAAATTCCGCCTATATCAATTTTTTCTACAATATCTTCTTCAGTTGCGCCGGAAGCGACCGTTTTTTCAAAAGGATA
>JBDNGW010000706.1:0-2702 GCA_041689735.1 Leeuwenhoekiella sp.
TTAGGTTCTGTCACCGTACCGGTCACCGTCTGAGCTTGTAAAACACCTGCCCAAGTGATCGCGGAAAATAGGAAAATACATCGGAGTATTAATTGCTTCATAAAGTTATGTTTTTTATTGACCATTTAAAGGCTGTAGTTGGTTACTACAACGTGATAAATATAAAAAAAAATGCATACTCACCCAATAAATTCACGAAAACGATTGCGGTAATTATAAGGGTATTTTTTACGTTTATCGTAAGTATTGACAGTATTGACAGTAATGGCCTTTTAATGTTCAGTAAAAATATAAATATTTGGGTTTTTGATAAATTGTTTTATGAAAAGGCTTCTACCGAACTTGAAGTTTGCGCTGTGCTATTTTTCACTAGAATAAATTTGTTTTTTGTTTACTGAAATCAAGTATATATATAAGATATAGACACAAAATAGCTAAACTTTTTTTGTTGTGGTTGTCCCTGTGAAATTCCTTTAAACAAGCTCTTAGAACAAGAGTATTCCAACTTATAGAGAAAGCCATATCTTTGGATCATGAATTATGATGTACTTATAGTAGGTGGTGGGGCAGCAGGGTTTTTTGCGGCCATAAATATTGCCGAGCGAAAGCCTGGTCTGCGTATTGCTATTTTAGAACGTGGGGGTACCTGTCTTGAAAAGGTCCGTATTTCTGGCGGCGGGCGCTGCAATGTAACCCACGCCGAATTTTTACCGCAGCCACTTTCCACAAATTATCCGCGGGGCGAAAAAGAACTTTTAAGCCCTTTTAACCGGTTTATGACCGGCGATACCATGGCTTGGTTTGAAGACAGGGGCGTTCCACTAAAAATAGAAGATGACGGGCGCGTTTTCCCCACCAGTGATCGTTCTGAAACCGTTATTAATTGTTTTGACGTGGCAACACGTAAATATGGTATTGATGTTCTCGTAAAACACGCGCTTAAAAACATCAACAAAAATAATGCGCATTGGGATTTAAGTACATCTGCGGGTGATTTTACGGCAAAAAAGGTGATTTTGGCCACAGGCAGCAATCCGAAGATATGGAAGTTACTTTCGGCTCTGGGGCATTCTTATATTCCGCCGGTGCCGTCTTTGTTTACTTTTAACTGTAAGGATAACCGCATTGCAGATTTGCCCGGCCTGACAACGACCGCAGAAGTCCAAATGCTTGATAAAAACGAGAATGTTCTCAAAAATAAACGATCACAGCGCGTAGATCGTGGTGGTTTGCCGGCGCCATTGCTCATTACCCACTGGGGCTTTAGCGGTCCCGCGATCTTAAAACTTTCTGCGTGGGGCGCGCAGGAACTGGAGCAGGCTGGTTATCAATTCAAAATTGCCATCAACTGGCTTCCCGATCATAACCCTGACAGCGTCCTACATATCATTGAAACCTTTAAAATGAAGCTGGCGCGGCAGCAAGTGAACAGCACCTCGTCTTTTGACATTCCCAAACGGCTTTGGCATAACCTGGTGACCGCTGCGATTGCAGATGGAAACAGGCGCTGGGCAGACCTTACCCGGCAGGAAATGACTGATCTCACCCAAGAATTAACACGGGGTATTTTTCCCATTTCGGGTAAAAGTACCTTTAAGGAAGAATTTGTAACCGCTGGCGGAATTGATCTAAAAGAAGTGGATTTTAAAACCTTTGAGAGCAAAATACAACCCGGTCTGTATTTTGCCGGTGAAATCCTCAATATAGATGCCATTACCGGCGGTTTTATAGTTGCGGAAGCCATTGCGGCTGTGGAATTGCGTTGAAAATTCGGGCTTTAGTTCAAACCAACGTTGACTTACTTGAATGGTGTTGAGATGCTACTTGTCACTTCGAGTAGGCGTTTTCCGTAGCGATAGCAAAGGGAAACGACGTATCGAGAAGCCTATGATTATCCATTAACATTCTGAAAAACAGACTTCTCATTACTTTTTTAATTCCGCTATCGCTTCATTAAAAAAACTCGAAGTGATCTTATAATATAAGAACAGCATATTTCGTGATAGCGAAACCGTCTTATATTGATCTTAGCGCTTGTTTATACCTGCTGTTGAGCCTTGGTAGGCTGACTCTATTCTGATTTTCATCCCGATAGCGATTGGAAAAAATTACTTTGAATTGACTTTAAACAAGCTCTAAGTTATATATTTGATATATAATTTTTATATAAAAATATTATGGGAACCACAAAAAAATTGATCGAGCTGGATGATGAATCGATCAAGATACTTCAAGAACAGGCAAAAAAAGAAAAACGCTCTTTAAAAAACTATCTGGAATTTACGCTGGAGCATCGGGCTCAAGAGTTTAAAGAACCATCAAATGAGTATAAGACGATGATTGATATTATGATGGAACGTTTTGAAAAAGGCACGCTAAAAACGACACCCGTTTCTGAAATAAGAAAGAAGTATGACCTTTAGAGTCGATATTTCTCAGGAAGCATCTATTGATCTTGATCGGGCTGTCTGCCATTATGGAGGAGTTAATCTCGAAAATTCTTTTTTAGCTGACTTTGATCGGCAAATTATTATTTTAAGCAAATTGCCTTTCGCATTTCAAATACGATATGGTGACTCACGCATTTTAAAATTAGATTCTTTCAATTTTACGATCCATTACGCCATAAAAGATGATTTTGTTCTGATCTATCGAATTTTGGGACAAGGACAAAATTATTAATTCAGCCTCCAGATCTCAAA
>JBDNGW010000707.1:0-5451 GCA_041689735.1 Leeuwenhoekiella sp.
CGAACCTAAACGCCTTATAGTACACAATTTCGTGATTTTAGCCCAATTAACATTGCGAAATCACTAAAGATTCAAGTAAGTTTTCAACAGTTAAGATTTGATTGTCAAGCGGTTGTGGGTTTTCGTGCAGAGACTAAATAGAGAAACCGGAGCACCTGCGGATTTGACCAAAAACGCTAGAAATCGGGAACGAAGCGGTATAAATGTGATCAACAATACACTTATTCACATACAGTATGGCGATGTGGGTACGGATCCTGCCTCGGGTTATTTCCCTGATGCCAAGTGGGAAATTGCCTTGCCCAATGGCTCTTATACCGTAACGGTAAATGTGGGTGATCCAGACGTAGATGGTTCCCCCGAGGATACCCCAAAACACACAATAAACGCTGAAGGCGTACCCGTAATCAGTGAATTTATACCTTCTGGCAGTATAGGTTCTGCTACACGCTTCAATACAGGCATTGCCCGAGTAGTTGTAAGGGACGGTAAGTTGACCATTGATCCTCTAGGCGGTTTCAATACCAAAATAAATGCCATACAGATAGAGCAGGTTGCAGCCAGTGAAATCCCTTATTTTACCGGTGTAAATCCAGAAGATGGAGCCATAGATGCGGCAGTAGTAGGATTTCAGATTGCCATAGAGGTTGTAGTACCAAATGGTTATGAGCTTGATAAAACAACAACCAGTAATGCCAGGATTTTTGAAATTACTGCTAATGGAGAACAACTTGTGCCAACCAACTCTAACGACACCGGTGGTGGTGATGCTATCATTCTTACTCCATTAAACGATTTAAAGGAAAATACAACCTATCTTTTAAGGATGCCTTCTACAATCGAGGCAAATAAAATAGGGGATATCAATGATAGACTGGCTTTTGAGGCTTTAGAATCCCGTTTTACAACTGGCGAAGAAGATCTGGATCCCAACCAGCCAGGCCGGGACCTTGCGGAGGTAACCTTTACGCAAGTACGCGGTGATGCACTGGGCGAGCGTGTAAAAAATGAACGCTTCTCAAGCATGCAGGTGGGTCCTGATGGCAAACTATATGCGAGTACCATAGGTGACTTTCAGTCTGACGGTAAGATATTCAGATGGGATATGGCGACAGATGGTACATTATCCAACCTTGAGGTGCTAGCGCCAGAGTTAACCGGTGCCGCAAATCCCGTGAATGGAAGCCCTCAGAACAATGATGTACGATTGATCATTGGTTTTAGGTTTGACCCCGCTTCAACAGCGGGCAATCTTATCGCTTATATTACACATAGTAAAGCTTCGGAAAGTGACGGTCCGGAATGGGATGGTAAACTTACGCGCCTTAGTGGTCCCAATCTTGAAAACATTCAAGATGTAATCATACACCTTCCCCGTTCAAAAAAGGATCATTTAACAAACAGTATCGCTTTTGATACCGCAGGAGACCTTTATATAAGTCAGGGCAGTAATACAGCCGGCGGTGAGCCAGACCCAGCGTGGGCTTTTCGTCCTGAGCGCTTATTGAGTGGCGCTATTCTTAAGGTCGAGCTCGATAAATTACCGGCTAATTTACCTTTAGACGCGTTTACGACAAATAATATTGGCATTATTAATAATGCACCCGCCAATTCGATCACCATGAGTGATGGCACCTATAACCCTTATGCCACTAATTCTCCACTGACCATTTTTGCCACGGGTGTACGTAACGCGTACGATCTTTTATGGCATTCCAATGGCTGGCTATATGTTCCTACTAATGGGACCGCAGGGAACAATACAAATTCCCCAAATTCCCCTTCCACTGCAAATTATGAATTGGCCAGACGTATAGACGGTCGTTCCACAATTCCTGATGTTCCAGCCCTTTTTGGTGGAAATACTCAGAAAGACTGGCTGTTCAAGACAAAAGGAGGCACATATCATGGTCATCCAAACCCATATAGGGGTGAATTTGTGCTGAACCATGGTGGAACTTCATATAGCGGGGTACCGGGTCAGGTAAGGGAGCCGTTTAAGGATGTAACCAAATATCCTTCAAGCGTGCAGCCAGATCCCAATTACGTTCAACCTGCCTTTGATTTTGATTACAACAAATCACCAAATGGCGTTATAGAGTACAAAAGCGATGCCTTTGGCGGAAAGCTAAAGGGTCTTATTATGGTTGTTCAGTTCAGTGGGCAGGATAACTTGTTATTACTTGATCCCGGAAGTAACGGTGATATCGCCTACAACTACAATTCCGTAGTAGGCCTCGGTGGTTTTGATGATCCCATTGAAGTAGTGGAAGATCCAAGTACTGGGAATCTTTATGTTTCAGAATATGACAGGGACGGTAGCAGTCTTCCACAACTCACTCTTTTGAGGGCATCTGACCCTGCGGCACCTGGAGCCTTGATTGCAGCTAACCCCAAAGAATTGATATTTGAGACCACCATTAATCAGCAAGGTGAGCAAAGTCAAGCAAAAACGGTACTTGTCACCAATGAGGGTGCGGAGGTTCTAAATATAACAGATGCGTCCATCAGCGGGGAATTTGCTGATCAATTTGATGCCGTTAGTCCGTCAGGTGTACAAAATATTGCCCCAGGCGAAACTTTGGAATATACCGTAACCTACGCACCAGACCTTAACGAGTCTAACATAGGTTATCAGGATGCAGTCCTGGTAATAAATAGCAATGATGAAGAAACCCCTCAACTGGAGATAGGTCTTTATGGCCTAAAGAAACAAGGTTTTGAAGGTGGTGGGGAACCTGCTTTACAAGATGTTGTAAACGCATTAGGAATAGGTATAGACGTGGGTTGGACCAGTCTCGCGTTCAATACAGACCCTGATCCCATTGCTGATGAAGTAGAGGTGGAGCGCTGGGTTAAACTTAGCTCAGAAACTCCCGTAACGATTACTCCTGTAGGTAGATATTCTCCCGCAGAAACCCTTCCTTTTGGTTGGTATATTAATAACGGGGAAGTTTTTACGCAGGAAATTGGGGAATTGCAAGATGGTATGTCCAATGCACAGACACTTTATCCGCCCATGGAATCTGGTGAACGCTCGGTGAATTTTGATCCGCAGGGAGCAGTTTTTGGTTTCTATGTGGAGTCCAACTCTTTTGAAAGGTTCAATTACACCGAAGACCTGTTAAACGAGCCCAGTGGTGTGGCGCACAGATCACGTATTTATCCCAATAAGGACAGACAGGGAAATATCATACCAAATAGTTATTTGATTACTTTCGAGGATGCTTCAAACGGGGATTATCAAGACTATATGTTCATAATGGACAATGTGGTTCCGTTTGAAGATGCGGTTCTCGCCTTTGGTTTTGATAAGGAATCCTTAGATTTCAATACTTCGGTTAATGAGGAGAATATTGCTGCTCAGGAAGTAACACTAAGTGTTTCTGGTCCTATTAGTGCTTCAGAAACCCGTCTTGACGTAACGGAAGACTGGGTGGTATTACCTGATACCTTTGAATTTGACAATCCATTGGAGATTGGCATCAATCCTGAAGGTCTTGCCGTAGGTAATTATGAAGCGGTAGTGACGGTGTCTTCGACTAATTACTCAAGCGCCAGCCTTACTATAAAGCTTATCATTACAAATGAGCTGATTTACGTTTATCAGTTCAATTTCCAAAGTCCAGACGAGGTAGAAATCTCTCCGGAAGGATATATTGATGACATCGGGAAACCTTTTGCCGCGCAAAATACAGCTCTGGGCACCTTAGAATATGGGTGGGTCCTTCCAGGTACAAATACCCCTGCAAATGCAGGTGTGAATGCAAGAAACCGAAATACAGGAATCAACGATGATGCGTTGCTTAAGACATTTTCGATATTCGGTCATAGGTCAGCAGATCAGTATCCTTTAAGAGATTGGAAAGTTAAACTCCCTAACGGCAGCTATTTTGTCAATATAAATGTTGGTGAAAATGAATATAGGGACAGTAACCATGTGCTTGACGTTAATGGGATTACCGTTGTGGATTTTGATCAAGAAAACAATAACCCCAACAACCTTATTTATTCTGAAGGCACACGTCTTGTTGATGTTAGTAACGGTACTTTGCGTCTATCGCTTAACGAAAGAGGGGTAAACGCAAAGCCCAATTATATTCGTATTGCGCCGGTAAATACTACATTATTACCACCTACCATTACAGCGACCCTAGACGGTTTAATGTTTGAGGAAAATGTATACAAGGGCGCTGTGGAAATAACGCTTTTAGCTGAAGATAGAAGTGGTAGCGGTGCCATGAATCGCTTGGAATACAGTATAGACAACGCACCTTTACTTGCGTATACTGCACCATTTACAATTACCGCAGCAGGGGAACATACTATTTTAATAGAAGCAGAAGATGGCAATGGAAATGTAGCCGCTAAAACGGTTACCTTTAGTATAGAAGAACCTTCTGGTGCGATCCTGTATATGGAAAACATGACCAAGATACCGGGTACACAACGAGGCTTCCCCGCAGATGATTACTATACTTTTTATAGGATAGGAAATCCAAATACCAGTGGCAACGCTCCCAATACCGCGCTTACTCATGATACAAATACCATGAGATTGAATAATACCGGTACGGGAACCTTGATTATTTCAGATATACAAATATCAGATACCAGCGATTATGCCTATACAATCCTTAACAATTTTGGAGAGGTAAGTCTCCCAATGAGCATTGCTCCGGGCGCTTCACGCGATTTAAAGTTAAGAATAACCGCTTCTACAACAAATGGCCGTAGTGCGCTTTTTAAAGAAAGTATTACCATTACCTCAAATGCCGACAACGGAGCAGCAAGCGTTGCAACCTTAAATGGAGGGTTTGCACCACAGCCGGAAGGGGGTGATGAGATTACTGCGCAGCAAGTTTTTGATGCTTTTGGTTTTACGTCATCGATGCGAAGTATCGTTAATAATAACGGTACAATTACCCCACCGAATAATCAGCCTACTAGTCCTAGCGCATCTTACCCGAAAGGGGAAAATATAGACGCAGGCTATGAAGGGGATCTTATTCTTTCACCAACTTTTGTGCAGGCAGATAAATCAAAACCTGTAATAGGTATACAGCTTTCTGCACTTCACGGCAAAGGTGCTGATAATGCACGCTTTGTCGCTGTAAACGGTACGGGAACTGTAGGAGGGATGGATTTTAGACATACCATCGATTATTATCAGACCCTTTTACCACAGCGAGGTGGTCAGATCAATTCAGATCAGGCCAATTCAATCAACGGGTCCTTTAGGATAGCCATTGCCAATTACCTCTCCAGCGGAGGTAATAACATAAATGGAGCACAACCTGATTTATTGGGCTTGAGGGTCTATAAAGCAAAAGATCGCAATGGGAATATAATCCCCAACGAGTACATTATGCTTCAGGATTTTATCCAGAACGGTTGTGGCGCAGGATCAGCAAACTGTGATTGGAATGACAATACCTTTTATTTCATTAA
>JBDNGW010000708.1:0-3747 GCA_041689735.1 Leeuwenhoekiella sp.
AGGAGCTGAAGGAGAAAGCAAAGAGTAAACTTTATAAAGTTTGCCTTAAAACAACCGAAAACACCCGTCCATCTTTTGGGCGGGTGTTTTTTTATGCCCTAGGGCCAAAAATGAACGCACTGGGATCGTTTTCTTGCCCAAAACCTTAAATTTGCAACCTAACAATACGTGTTAATACAATTATAATCATATGTCAGCCTTATTCAGTACCCTTTTTAAAAGAGAGAATTTGACGGCTAACATAACGGATGCATCAATGAAAAAATTTTTGATCGTGGGCCTGGGCAATATCGGGCCTAAATATCATGAAACCCGTCATAACATAGGCTTTAAAATCGTTGACGCTTTCGCAGATGCGCAACACATAAGGTGGTCTACAGATAAATTAGGAGATATCGCCCAGACTAAAATAAAAGCCAGACCGGTCATACTGCTCAAGCCTAACACCTATATGAACCTAAGCGGTAAAGCAGTGCGCTACTGGATGCAGAAAGAAAAAATAAGCCTTGAGAACCTGCTTGTTGTCACAGACGATCTCAATCTTGATTTTGGAACCATTAGGATCAAGACCAAGGGGAGCGACGGCGGTCATAATGGACTCAAGGATATACAGAATCAACTGATGACGAGCAATTACAACCGGTTCCGTTTTGGCATCGGTGACCGTTTCAGTCAGGGTAAACAGATAGATTATGTGCTTGGCGAGTGGGGTGCAGAGGAGCAGAAAGATCTGCCAGAGCGGTTAGATACCTCGAGCAAGGCGATCTTCAGTTTTATTTCAGAAGATGTAAATACAACCATGAATACTTATAACGGCAATTGATTTGAGAACCTATCCATCTGCACAAGAATTTGACGGCAAGAAATCCACCGTGGTGACCATAGGCACTTTTGACGGCGTGCATGTGGGTCACCGTAAGATCATACAGCGTTTACTGGCCAGTGCGCAAGGCAGCGATCTGGAATCGGCCGTGCTTACTTTTTTTCCGCATCCCCGTATGGTAGTGCAGAACGATGCAGACATTAAGCTTATAAATACCATAGAAGAGCGCAAAAGACTGCTTGAGAAAACCGGTCTTGAACACCTTATTATTCATCCTTTTACGCTTGATTTTTCACGCCTTACCGCGGAAGCTTATGTTAAGGATATACTGGTTGACCAACTGCATGCAAAAAAAGTGATCATAGGATATGACCACCACTTTGGGCGCAACCGCAATGCCAATATTGATGATTTGAAACGTTTTGGTGAAGAATATGGTTTTGAGGTTGAAGAAATTTCCAAGCAGGACATTGATGACGTTTCCATAAGTTCCACTAAAATAAGGAAGGCCCTAGATTCGGGTGACATTGAAAAAGCGAATACGTATTTGGGACATCCATTTGTGCTTACCGGCAGCGTTTCACGAGGAAAGGGCCTGGGCAGAAAAATGAACTACCCTACCGCAAACCTGAAAATAGCCGAAACTTATAAAATAATCCCTCATAAAGGGGTCTATATAGTTCAATCTGAAATAGACGGTAAACAGGAATATGGTATGATGAGCATAGGAACAAATCCTACCGTTGGCGGGAGCGACCTCACTATAGAAACCTATTTTTTTGATTTCGATCGTGACCTTTATGATAGAAAGCTTGAGATACAAGTGCTCAAGAGAATCAGGGACGAGAAAAATTTTAACGGTATTGAACAGCTTATAGCGGCGATGAAGGAAGATGAGCGGTTTTCAAGGGATTATATCGCAAAGATGAATGTTGAGTAAATGGCTCTATACCCGTGTTGATAATTCAGCCCTGATACTTTTCCGGGTTCTTTTTGGGTTTCTGATAGCGCTCGAGGCCTGAGGCGCGATCGCAACGGGTTGGATCAGAAGAACGCTTCTGGAAACCGATTTCAATTTTCATTTTATCGGTCTTGATTTCCTGCAGCCCCTGCCTGGTTATGGCATGTATTACTATTATGGCATTATGGGCTTGCTGGGCATCTTTGTGATGCTGGGCTACCGCTACCGCCTCAGTATTTTGGGCTACGGCATTATGTGGGCGGGTGTATATTTCATGCAAAAATCATCGTACAACAACCATTATTACCTGCTTTTGTTAATGCTCGGTTTAATGGCCTGTATGCCGGCAAACCGTTACCTGTCCCTAGATGTATGGCGCAGGCCAGAACTCAAACGTTTCTCCATGCCGCAATGGGTTTATATTGTGATCATCGCCCAGTTATGGATCGTGTATACCTATGGCGCCATTGCGAAATTATACCCAGATTGGCTCGATGCTTCCGTGCCGGGGATGCTTATGCGCGCGCGCAGCCAATATTGGCTAATTGGGGATATCCTTCAAGAAAAATGGGCGCACTATGTGATCGCTTATATGGGCATCTTTTTTGACGCGCTGATCATACCTGCGTTGCTGTGGCGGCCTACTCGTAAAATCGCCTTTATACTTTCCATATTTTTTCATCTGTTCAATTCCATTGTTTTTCAGATAGGGATTTTTCCATATATGTCGCTCGCGTTTACCTTGTTCTTTTTTCCTGCGGAAAGCATTCGTCGAATTTTTCTGCCAAAAAAGCCGTTTTATGCTGAAAAAGAGCTGATTTTGCCTAGAAATCGGAAGTTTATCCAAATTATTTTCTTCATCTATTTTATTTTCCAGATCGGTTTGCCGCTGCGCCATTGGTTTATACAGGACGATGTACTCTGGACCGAAGAAGGACATCGTTTAAGTTGGCGTATGATGCTTCGGGCAAAATCTGGTAGGATCAGCTTTAAGGTAATTGATAATAAAACACAGGAACTTATCCCAGTGGATAGAAAGGAAATGCTCTCGACAAAACAGCAGCGTGCGGTGGCGACAAAACCAGACATGATCTGGCAGTTTTGCCAGTACCTAAAGCAAAAATATGCTAAAGAAGGTCGCGATGTTTCCATTTATGTGGATTGCCAAGTACGTGTAAATGATCATGATTATGATACATTTATAGATCCCGAAGTAGATATGGCCGCGGCCAAATGGGATTATTTTTGGCACAATGACTGGATTATGCCTTCAAAATTGGATACGGCAAAAACGGTCAAAAAACCGAAAAAACCCCCTTTTCAATAGGTTTTCAGGCCGCGCGGACTACTTATCTTTTGAAGTAAATAAATTTTAAGCAACCGGTCGCGCTTGACTGCTCGTAAGGAATGTAAACAACCATTAGTATGGGAATCAGCAACCTAATCATGACCATCAAAAGCAGATCCTTCGCTTGAAAAGCCCTACACCGACTCACATTTCTACGAATATCCCTGGGAATTGTATTTATCTGGTTTGGATTTTCGAAATTCTTCCCGCATTTGAGTTCCGCAGAGGATATTGGTGGAGAAACGATCTTGAAATTGAGTTTTGGTTACATTCTACCAGTCATTTCGATGAAGATTCTGGCGGTTTGGGAATGTCTTATTGGAATAGGTTTGATGATAAAAAATTTCCTTTCCCTGACCCTCTATTGCTTTATTTTCAAATGGTGGGAACCATGACACCGTTGCTTCTTTTTCCGGAACGTATCTGCGAGAATTCCATTTTTGTACCCACGTTAGTGGGCAATATATTATCAAAATTTTGGCTCTACCAATAGATTGCGATGTTATTTTTGTATATTATGGAAAAGATAAAATTATGGATAAGCATCAAATACTCGCTTACTTTTCAAAATTGTCAGACTCAAACCAACAGGCATTATTGACAGCTTTAAATAGG
>JBDNGW010000709.1:0-4131 GCA_041689735.1 Leeuwenhoekiella sp.
GGCAAGCCTCGGGGAATTAAACCCAATAGAGATTAAAATACACAGAATGCTGAGTTCAACCCATAAGTGCAACAGACTTACTTTTTAGGACTTCAATAGGGTTCTTATAATTAAACTTTCTAATGGGTCTGTAATTTAGCAATCTTTCTACATCTTTTATTCTTTCGGTTGAGACTTCTCGCAAATCTGTTTTTTTTTAGGGAAGAATCTCCTTATAACGCCTATTCTATTTTCCACCGTCCCTTTATCCTGTGAGGTATATCCTTTTAATTGAGGTGCATTTACATCCAGATTCGTTTTAACGACCGGCTCACCATTTTGAATAAATTCAATCTCAGCTGTCGTTTTAGCATCATTCTCTTTTTTATTAATGCTTCGAACCCAGTCGCTTACTTTATATGTCTTTCCCTTCTCCATCGTGAAGGTGGTATTTTGAGTTACCCAATCACCTCCTCCATTTTGTACAGCATAATAATTGCCATCTAAAGGTGCGTAATAGCCTTCATTGGATATTCCTCCACTCGTACCACTCCATCCTCCAATAGCGTCCCAATCATTAAGTGAAGTCCCACTAATCTCGAAGCTTCCATTTACAATTGTACCTTTAGCACCGACAGCGCTTTTCGTATTATACTGGATTGAGCAAATACCCAAAATAAGTATTATTAGGTTACTTGTACTACTATTTTTCATAATTGAATCAGTTATCGTCCAATGGCTCGAGCCATATGTTTGTATACCTAATTTTACTGAGATCTGACTGAATTCTGATTGGACCCATTTTTGGCTTTTGATTTTTGGAATCTTGAGAATTCCAATCCAAGGCAATGAGCTTTTTGGGTACTTTTTTACCCTCCTTTACCTTGGAAATATCTGACTCACTTAGCGCATCTTTATAAAAACGAAACCAGGAGATTTCACCATCAAAGATCTCGCCACGGAAGGGATTTGGTAAATCAGAGGCGCCCAACCGAAAGACTTTGGCTCCCTGACCAACTCGCAAAACATGTCCATTCAAAGTGGAGGACCCACTATTTTCCATCTGGCTACTGTACTGCCCATCAATATATATATTCATCTTACCCCCATTGGCTGAAAATAGAATGGTATGCCAGTTACCATCATTGAGAGCGGGGTTATCTTCTTCCTGAATCCTCTCATATTCAAAACCATTTTGATACATGAGCTGGCCTTCATACAAAAGCACCCCTTTGGAGTCTTGATTCCATGGTTCGTTGTGAGGCGCATTGGAGAATAGGACACCACCGGCTAACGTCCTAAACTTTATTTCCGCACTCCAATTATCAAGGTTCATGTTATATATTCCAGAACCGTCCTTTTCACTTGACTTGTAAATCGCATAATCTTCACGAATAGCGAAAAGAAATCTTGTCAAAATAGTTACATTATCATGAATCTTCTCTCCATTGAGAAAGGCAGATACTGTAGGACGTTGACCAACATACTGGCGGTATTCGATATCCAAAGACTGCCAAGTATTAACTGATTTTGAAGGGTTTGATGTAGGAGCAGTTTGATTAAATATTGATCCATTACTAACCTTTGAAGCTTCCTTTTCAAAAGAGTCTGCGATTTTTATTTCATAGCGGCCATCAAGAAATATACTACCTGAACCTTTGTATTGATTCGGTACATAATCTGGCTCCTCAGGAATGAGGAAGTCGAGGTGTAATTTATAATTCCCGAATTCTTCATTAGTCAGCAGGCTTCCGTATCCCGGTCTGACTTCAATAGCATTATCAATAATTTTCCATCTCGGACCATTGAATTCCGGTGAAGGAGAAACGGCTCTAGCATCGGGTAACATGGCCACCGGTTCAGCACTCAGGTCCCAATGACGCCATTTTGAGAGGTCTTTCCCATCAAAAAGAACGGTTGCATTTTGGGGAATAGCAGGCTTTGGGGCATCAGGTATTGGAGACGACTTAAATTCCCCATTTAGAACAAGGCGGTTTTCCAACTCCAAATCTTCTTCCGGTCTTTCAAATGGATTTCGATTTAGTGCTCCAAACCCATACCGCTCAAAAGGCGGCTCATCTTCCCAAAAGGAAAGGTCATTAATTCCTAGGACCCCATTTTCAGGTACTTCTCGATCTAACGCCCAATACACTGCGTTATAAATCATATTGAGAAATCCAGGATCTACAAAGCTTTCCAACCCACCTAATGAGGTGTAAAATATTTTTTGCCCTTTTTTATATTCATTGACCCAGGAAACAGGTTGTGCAGGACCTATCAAGCCGGTTTTACCCATCATCAGCGGTGTAGCAGAGTCATTAAGCGGAGCAGTAATGTAGATACCCATTATATCATTCATTACATTCTTCTTGGGTACTCCCCTCAAAATTGGATGGTCCAGTTGTTCGGCAGGAACAATGGTTGTAGTCCCTTGTGTATTAGGCATATGTCCTTTGTAATGTCCTCCGAAAAATGGCACAAACCAACCTTTTTGATCTGCTGCCCACATGCCGTGACTGGTAGTTCTCAATGCTATTGCCGGTTTACCTGAATCAAAATAGTCCTGGAAAATTTGGAGTTGCTCAGGAGGCGGTAATCTGAAACGAATATGCATAACCACCAAATCAGCATCTTTAATAATCTCCAGATTCTCAATTTCTTCAAATTCTGGTATTTCTACCTCGCCAGGCATATCATAGTCATGTGCTCCTGATCGCCAGGAATGAATGACCGTGGTTCTAATATTAAACCTTCTCTCCAAATCGTCCGCAACTTTCGGTAACGTCCAATGAGCACCATATTCCTCTTCCCCAGCAATAAATACGACGTGTGGTTTGGTCTCTTGGACCAAAACGAACCTTGAAATCAGTATGGAAATTACTAAAATAAATACTTGTGGTATCTTTTTCATAAGCAAGGGGCTATTGGGATAATTTTCATTTTATCCATTTCTTCCTACTCATCTTCATCATCTTGATCCTCCCGATTTAATCGTTGTATTGCAATATTTGCAAATCGAACTTCGGAGTTTTCTGCCTGAAGACGAATTGGCCCTTCGGTAACGGTGCCCTCATAACTAGGAAAACTATTATCCGGCCAAACCTGAGCCGTTGGAAATCCCATAAACGTTGGCTTTCCCATTTTCACTTGATCATGAATAAGCGTCCCATTCAGTTTTACAGAAGCTACACCGTTCATAAACTCTACTTCCATGGTTTGCCATTGACCCGCTGGTTTAGATGCTTCCTTATCCGCTTTCTTGAACAGATAAAAAGCACCATTCGTGCGATCCGATGGCACTTTCCCATAGGAATCCAGGATGGCAATTTCCCAAGATCCATTAAGATACACGCCGCTATTGCCTCGCCATTCATTGGTTACCCACTCGGGATACTCAGGAACATAGAAATCGAACCTTAGCCGGTAATTCGTGTAATATTGTTTCGTAATGATATCTCCATATCCAGGTCTGGCAATTACAGCTCCATTTTCAACCTGCCAACGGGCTTCCGACATGGTGTAGTCAATAGGTCCTCTGGAATCAGCCCTTCTATCCAGATAAAGCATCTGCGGGGCAATGGTTACATCGTAATGCTTCCAATTTGATAAGTCTTTTCCATCAAAAAGCATTTCCCAGTCGCTACCATCAAATTGGGGAGCTTGAGGAATATTTGTAACCTTAGGAGCATATTCGGCAGATTCCTTGACCATTTTAAAATTCTTTCCTGCAGAAAGGACCCCGTTCTCCGGAACTTCATAACCCAGGGACCAAAAAACTGAATTATAAAAAAGGTTTTGAAAATAGTCAGCCTTGAGATTCCCTACTCTGTAACTTCCCAACGTGATCATCGGTCTACGAGCACCATTATCATCAAATGCCCAAGCAACAGGGTAATTAGGGGAATCAAGATGATCATTACCTATCCCTTCAGTTTCGCGGTTATGCCCATAGGAAAAAACAACAGGAGTTGCTCCTTCAGAAAGTGGCACCGACACATAAGGCCCCTCTCCTTGGACTACCTAGTAAATTTGGGACTATTTTCTTAAGCTACTTTTTTAATAAATCCTCTCAATTTTATTTCCATTTCTAGAGGTGAGAGATATCCTAAACTAGAATGTAGTCTTTCTGTATTATACCAATTCATGTAGTCA
>JBDNGW010000710.1:0-3214 GCA_041689735.1 Leeuwenhoekiella sp.
TGTAAAGGTAAATTATTTTTAAAAGATGACCTATTGAGGACTGGACGGCGTAATGTAGGTTTAAATGTGTTTTAAAACGGTTTAGGGTTACCTAGAATGTAACTGTAGTTTTAACGAGCTTAAACTAAGCTTAAAACGTGTAAATTTGTAGGTATTGCTTTCAAAGCTTAAGGATATTTCCGTTATTGGAAAAATTGAAATGCTAAACCCACATAATCCATAATTAGTGAATAAACCTATCAACATAGAGAACAAACTTGAAGCTTTTATCAGCAAGTACTATAAAAACCAGCTCTTACGTGGACTTCTGTTTTTTATAGCGATAGGCGTTACCTATTTTTTAGTCGTTTTGCACATTGAATATTTCTTCTGGTTGCGGCCTGCCGGAAGGGCTTTTTTGTTCTGGTCTTTTATTCTGGTGGAAGTTTTACTTATCTATCGTTTTATAGGTATTCCGCTGGCGCGATTGCTGAAACTGGCCAAAGGCATCGATTTCACGAAAGCATCCCAAATGATAGGAATGCATTTTCCAGAAGTGAGCGACAAATTGGTCAATACGCTTCAGTTAAAAGCGCAGGGAAGTGGGTCTGATCTGGTTGCGGCCAGTATTGCGCAAAGGGAAGAAGAACTGGAACCTATCCCTTTTTCGCTCGCCATAGACTACAGAAAGAATACTAGATATCTCAAATATGCTATAATTCCGGTAGTGCTCTTTGTGGTGATTAATTTCTTTTCCGGCGAGTCGGTTTTTAATAGCAGCTATGAGCGTATGGTCAATTACGACAAAGCTTACGCGCCGCCTGCACCTTTCGCTTTTCTGATAGATGCCGGTGATTTGACCACCATTGAGAATAAGGATTACGCGCTAAAGGTAAAAGCGTTGGGAAATGTAGTTCCTGAAAACGCACAAATTGTCATTAACGGAAATGCTTTTTATATGACACCTGAAGGTGCGGGCAGTTTCAGTTATATTATTGAACAGCCAAGTGCAGATATTGATTTCCATGTAATGGCGAACGGCGTGCAGTCCAGGGATTATACCTTAGCGGTCATCAAAGCACCACTTGTCGTTGATTTTAAGATGGATTTGGATTATCCGGCTTATACCCTAAAGAAAGATGAGACAGTAAGTAACACTGGAAGCCTCATTGTGCCAGAAGGAACCCGCATTACTTGGAACCTGGAAGCTGCGAATACCGAAAAAATAGATTGGATTGCCGCTGATACCACTTTCAATTTTAACCAGGAAAAGACCGATTTGTTCCGTTTTGAGCGGATTTTGAGCACAACCACGCCCTATGGAATAAGTACAAGTAATAAAGCCCTTTCCAATTATGAAACGCTCGATTATCGTATAGAAGTAGTGCGCGATGCATTCCCAACAATTGAAGTTTCGGTAAAACAAGATACCGTTAATGGTCAGCAACAGTATCACCAAGGACGGGTTTCTGATGATTATGGACTTACGGCGCTTCGTTTGGTTTATTATAAGGAGCGTGACGAGAAAGATAAAACGTATAAAAAACATGCCTTGCAATCGGGTAATGTGGATCAATTTATTACAGCGTTTCCAGATACGTTAAAGTTGGTTCCTGGGTTAGGCTATGCCTATTATTTTGAAGTAACTGATAATGATGCAGTGAATAAATATAAGAGTGCACGGTCTGACATTTTCACATTTAGAAAAAGTACTTTGGAAGAATTGGAGGATGAGCAATTGGACCGCCAACAAGAAACGATAGAGAACATTGATAAATCACTTGAAAAGCGGCGAAAAACAGACGAAGAACTGAAGAAAATTGCTCAATTGCAAAAAGAGAAAGAATCGCTCAATTACAGTGAGCAGCAAAAGCTCAAAAATTTAATCAGTAATCAACGGCAGCAGGATCAAATGATGAAGCAGTATTCTGAAAAACTTAAGGAGAATTTGAACGATTTCCGTCAAGAGAATCAGCCAGAAGAAGAACTGGGGAAGCAATTGCAGGAACGGTTGGAGGAGAATGAAAGAAAGCTGGAAGATCAAGAAAAGATGCTGAAGGAGTTGGAAGAACTACGGGAGAAATTAGATAAGGAGCAGCTTAGTGAGAAACTGGATAAATTAGGACAACAGAATAAAAATTCCAAGAAGACTTTAAAACAACTGCTAGAACTTACAAAAAGGTATTACGTGGAGCAGAAAATGAAGCGTATTGCCGAGAAGATCAGTGAGTTATCTGAGAAACAGGACGATTTAAGCCAAAAAAAGGATAATTCAGCTGAAAAACAGCAGAAGTTGAATGAAGAATTTAAAAAACTGCAGGAAGATCTCGATCAACTTGATAAAGAGAATGAAGAATTGGTAAAACCAATGGATCTTCCAAAAGAAGAAAAATTAGAAGAGGAGATCAAGAAAGAGCAGGAAGAAGCGAAGGAGGAATTAGAAAAAAGTGAAGAGGAAAAATTAGAAAATTCTGAAGAAAAGGAGGAAAAAGAAGATTCAGAAAAAAGTAAGTCCAACAAACAAAAAGCGGCACAGAAACAGCAAAAGGCAGCAAAGAAAATGAAAGAACTTGCTGGTACGATGGAATCTCAGATGAGCCAAGCTGGCGCAGAAACCCTAGAAGAAGATGTGGATATGTTGCGGCAAGTTCTTGATAACCTATTGCTATTTTCTTTCAATCAAGAAGATCTGATGAACGAATTTAAGCAAATGGATGAAAACAATCCGGTGTATGCCAAAAAGCTGGTGCGGCAGAATGTATTACGGGAGAATTTTGAGCATGTGGATGATAGTCTCTTTGCGCTCTCTCTTCGGGTGCCACAATTAGGGGAACAGATTAGTGAGGAGCTCACTAATGTAGATTACAATCTTAACCAATCACTGGAAAGGCTTTCGGAGAACCAAATAATGCAGGGAGCGGCCAGTCAGCAGTACGTAATCGCTGCGGCGAATACACTGGCGGATATGCTTTCGTCCATTTTAAACAATATGCAGCAACAGCTTTCCGGAAGTGGAAATGGCCAAGGCGGAAAGCCTAAACCTGGTGCGGGTGAAGCAGGAAAGCAATTGTCTGATATTATTATGTCTCAAGAGGAACTATCAAAAAAGATGGGTAAAGGGAAATCACTATCTGATAAGGGTAAAAAAGGGGAAAAAGTAGAATCTGGCAAGGATGGACAGGACGGAAAAGAAGGTAAAGATGGCGAGGCTGGAGAGAATGGTCAGTCAGGAGAA
>JBDNGW010000711.1:0-6735 GCA_041689735.1 Leeuwenhoekiella sp.
AATTTACAGTATACACCTTTTTTGCTACAAAGCTTCTCGATAAACGCTCCTCACGACGCGCACTCGAAGTGACAATAGTTTGTAAATTGTATGTTGTACAATGTATATTGTTAGAAAATCAGTGTACACTATACAATTTACAGTCTACACCTTTTTTGCTACAAAGCTTCTCGATAAACGCTCCTCACGACGCGCACTCGAAGTGACAATAGTTTGTAAATTGTATGTTGTACAATGTATATTGTTAGAAAATCAGTATACACTATACAATTTACAGTATACTACTTTTTAAATAGGCGCTTTTCGATAAACGCTCCTCACGTTGCGCACTCGAAGTGACGGTAGTTTGTATAATGTATGTTGTACAATGTATTATGGTAGAAAATCAGTGTACACTATACAATTTACAGTATACAGCTTTCTTGCTACACTATACAGTTTACAATCTACATTATACAATTTTTAACAGCTCGAAGCATTTCACGTTTTCCCGGTGGGCCCGATAGGCGTTCTACCCTAAAGCCCACTTCCTGCATTGCCCTGCGCACGCTTCCTTTAGCTGAATAGGTTACTAATACTCCACCGACTTTCAGTGCTTTATACATTTTTTTGAAAATAACCGCATCCCAAAGTTCTGGCTGGACTTGGGCGCCAAATGCATCAAAGTAGATAAGATCATGGGTGTTGTCTTCCTCCTGTAGATCTTCAAAATGTTCTTTCAGCTTATAAAAGTGAAAATGACTTGAAATAACGATTTTTTCATTCCAGGGGCAATCGTGCATCCGTTTAAAGAACGCAGTATAATCATGCCGGTCTAATTGGGCGATATAATTGAGTTGGGCGATTTCTTCCGGACCAACCGGATAGGCTTCCACACCTTTGTAATGTATAGTAATGTTGTTTTTATCCTCATGCATTGCAGTTAGCAACGCATTGAGCCCGGTGCCAAAGCCGATCTCCAAAATATAAATCTTTTTTTTACTGGCATTTTCATTGCGCCAGTGATCAAGACCGGTTTTAAGAAAAACATGCCGCGCCTCTTGTATTGCGCCATGCATGGAATGGTACTGCTCGTCCCAGTCCACCAGTTGTATGGTGGAAGAACCATCGGCTGTGGCTACTATTTTACGCTTCATTCTGCAATTTTCACCCCGTCTGCCGTAAAACTCATGCTTCGCTCTGGCTTCGTAATTGCGTCTATAGCTTTCTGATTTTTACCAGCGTCTGCGGCTAGGTGCCGCTGCTCCTCTACCCCAACTTCTGCGATAAATGCCCTGCCATGTACGGTTACTTCTTTATTTTCAATATCTTTTGGTACAAAAAAACCGTAGTCCTTAAAGCGCACCATTACGGGATCTGAATTTCCTACATCTACCTGCATCCAACAGCCTTTTTCCTTACAAACGGCCTGTACCGGTGCCTTGAACGTAACATTTACGGTATCGCCCGGTTGTAAATTGCTGTAAATATCGCCCACTTGATCTGGGCTCAGGATTTTAACGTTTGTAAAATCTTCGCCATATAAAACTTCAGCGTCCTTGGTGACGGGCGTAGGCGCTTGTGAAACGTGCTCCTGGTTTTCCTTATCCTTGCAACCCAGCATAAGCGTGGTACAAGCAAGCACTAAAACTATTTTTTTCATGGTCGAATATTTTTAAAATTGGTCGAAGGTTTAAATTTAATCATTTCAGCAGTATGGAACCTTGCGGAAAATGATAAATTTGCACCGCTATAAATATGCAATCATGACAGAAACCATATCGATTACCCGTTCTAAATATTCAAAAATAGAGGACGTAGACTTTAATAACCTCTCTTTTGGCACCGTTTTCACAGACCACATGTTTATCTGTGATTATAAAGATGGCGCTTGGCAGACTCCCGAAATAGTGCCTTATGGGCCTATGGAAATGGATCCTGCCACAAAAGTCTTTCACTACGGCCAGGCCGTCTTTGAGGGTATGAAAGCCTTTAAAGACAAAAATGACAAGATCTGGATGTTTAGGCCAGATCAAAACTTTGAGCGCATCAATAAATCTTCTGAGCGGCTTGCAATGCCCGCTTTTCCAAAAGAATATTTTTTTGAAGGAATAAACGAACTCTTAAAACTTGAGAAAGACTGGATCAAAACTGGGATTGAAAATTCACTGTACCTCAGGCCCTTTGTCATCGCCACTGAAAATGGAGTATCTGCTTCGCCGTCCAATGCTTACCGTTTTATGATCATCTGCGCTCCCGCACAGGCCTATTATGCCGGCGAAGTGCGGGTGCTTTTTGCAGATACCTACAGCCGCTCTGCAGATGGCGGTGTAGGCTATGCCAAAGCTGCCGGAAATTACGCCGCCCAGTTCTACCCTACTGAACTGGCCAAGCAAAAAGGGTACCAGCAAGTGGTGTGGACTGATGCCAATACACACGAATATTTAGAGGAAGCCGGAACGATGAACGTGTTCTTTCGCGTAGGCGAGACACTTATTACCGCGCCCATCAGTGATCGTATCTTGGACGGAGTAACCCGAAAAAGTATTATTGAACTAGCTGAAAGTAAAGGTATTCCAGTAGAGGTACGTGCGGTAAAAGTGCAGGAAATCGTAGAAGCTGCACGTAAAGGCGAACTGAAAGAAATATTTGGTGCTGGTACTGCCGCCACTATTAATCCAATTGTAGGTTTTGGGTACAAAGAGGAAGATTTTGAACTTCCCAAACTTGATAACTCCTACGCCACCCAGTTAAAAAATCAATTGAAAGAAATCCAGGCTAATCTGGCCGACGATCCTTTTAACTGGCGTTATGAAGTAAAATAAAGTAAATAATCCTCGGGGCAAGCCCACGAGGCATTTAGAGGAATTTTTTTTTGATTGATGAAAACCATCCGTTTTCAAACTTTCCTCAAAAACGCGAGGCAAGCCTCGGGGAATTAAACCCAATAGAGATTAAAGGTTTATCAACTGAAAAAACGGCTAATTAAGGACGATTTTAACATTAATTAGCCGTTTTTTATTATGGGATTTTTGAAAACTAGGTTTATTCTACTTTGGAAATTTGAGCACTTTGTCATTCCCAAAGTACCTGTGTTATAGGGAATTTTATTCAGAATATCTAACACTTTAGTCAATTCACATTTTTTGCAGCTTCAGGATATTGCTTATTTTCTTATGTTATACAAATCAAAACGAAATTTATTTGCGCTTATGGAGTTGCTTTATTGGTTTTTTTGCAATGTCTGGACATAAGGCTTTATCAAACCGGGTGACAGAAGCGATCTCCTTTCTAATCGTTTTATGGGTTTATAGCGTAAATTTGCCAAAAATAGATAGAAATGTTTACCACAGGCCAATGGATTTTTGCCATCTTCTTTATCATCGCTTTTGTAATCCTACTTACGTACAGTTACCTCGGCGATAAGCGCCTGCATCAAAAATATTATAAGGGAAGTAAATGGGTTCTTATCTGCTTTCTAATTTTTATAGGCCTTTTATTTGTAATTAAGATCATTATAAACAAATAGCGAATGTCGCGCACACCTTGACCTGCGCCCAAATCCTTCCCTATATCTTAATAATTGACTACTTTAACGCCTAAATCACTTATATTAGCACAATAACCATGTCATCATGAAAATATTCAAATACCTTTTTTTTCTATTGCTCCTCGTATTTATATGCGGGGCGCTCTATTTTGCAACTAAAGATGGAAGCTTTCAAATTGAAAAAACGGAGATCATTGAAGCACCCGTCCCCGTTGTTTTTAAAAAGGCAAATGATTATAAAACCTGGGAAAACTGGGGTCCATGGAAACGGAATGACAGTACCATAGTTTTTAATTATCCCGAAAAAATAAGTGGTGAAGGAGCCAGCTATAACTGGAACGGAAAAGATTGGGACGGCTTCATGAAAACCACGGAAGTGATTCCGAACCAGTCCATTAAACAGCAGATCAACTTCCAGACCCCGGCTGGAAACCGCGATGCAGATGTATATTGGAAGTTTGAAAAGGTGAACGAGGGCACTAAAGTGACCTGGGGAATGCAAGGCGAGCACGGTCTTGTGGATAAGGCCTATCAAAGTATCTTTAAGATAGATTTTGACACAAACATGCGCAACATGCTTACCGAAGGCCTTGTAGGGCTTCGCAAAAATGTAGAAAAAGAATTGCAGGTATATACCATAAATGTAGATGGAGTGACCCAATATGGTGGCGGTTTTTACATGTACAGCACCACGGCCGCGTCACTGGATGCGATAGGCCAAAAAGTGAACCAGTTGATGCCAAGTGTGATTACGTATATGGAGCATAACAATATTACCAAGGCAGGTCGTCCCATGACCATTTTCAACGCCTATAACGTAACCAGCAACACGGCTATTATATCTTGCGCGATCCCTACCACAACGCGCATGATCGTGCCAGAAGACAGTAATGTGCTCTCTGGTTTTATGCCAGCTCAAACGGTTATAAAAACAACCTTAAAAGGAAACTATAAAAACCTGAACGAGGCGATTGCCAAAGGAATGCAGTATGTTACCGATAATGGATACATCAGCCCTGATGATAGTTCCATGTTTGCCATTTATGTCAATACTACCGAAGAAGTACCCAACCCGGCAGAATGGCTCACCGAAATCTATATCCCCATTCGCTCGCAGGACGATTTAAAAAGCCTTAATCTGCAAACCCAAGGTCAATGAGGCAATTAGTGCTGGTTTTTGTGGGTGGCGGCCTGGGAAGTATGTTGCGTTTTGCCATAGGAAAATGGCTTAACAGCGCAAACACGGGAATTCCCTATGGTACTTTTTTAGCGAATATTTTAGGGAGTTTGTTCATTGGCTTTATACTGGGCTGGGCAATAAAAAACAACCAACTCAATTCGAATGCGGTGTTGTTGCTCGCTACTGGCTTTTGCGGTGGTTTTACAACTTTTTCCACCTTCGCTTATGAAAATCATATGTTGCTTAAAACAGGTGATCTTTTTAATTTTGCGTTCTACACACTTGCAAGTCTAGTCCTTGGCTTTGCCGCTGTTTTTGGCGGAATGGCCCTTTCCCGCTTGGTCTGAAAAAATGGCACTTATTGCTCGAATACAACCTTTTTGGGTTAATAAACCAACAAAAATTATCGAAAAAGAGACTAATTAGCTGGAAAATCCCCTGGAATGAGGCGTTTAATTACTGGATATACCAAAAGTTTTAAGGGTCTTTCTTCGGAAGTGTGGTGGCTTGCGCTCATCACGCTGGTAAACCGTGCCGGTGCGATGGTCATTCCTTTTTTATCGCTTTATCTTATCGAAGATCTTTCCTTTAGCCTGGAGCAAGTAGGTGGATCATGACCTGTTTTGGACTGGGTTCCTTTTTTGGATCATGGCTGGGCGGAAAACTTTCAGATCGCATTGGGTATTATAAGGTTATACTTTATAGTCTTGTGGGCACCGCAATAGGATTTTTCGGTCTTCAATATATTAACAGTTTTGCCGGGATCTGTGTGGGCTTTTTCTGTCTCATTGCAGTGGCTGATATTTCGCGTCCCGCATTTTTTGTGGCGCTGAGCGCTTACAGCAAACCGGAGAACAAAACGCGTTCGCTTACCTTGATCCGGCTGGCCATTAATTTAGGCTTTTCGATAGGGCCTGCGCTGGGCGGTATTATCATTGCCGGTCTGGGATATAATGGTCTTTTTTGGGTAGATGGGATAAGCTGTCTTGCCGCTGCCATAGTTCTCATAAAAACATTAAACCCAAAAAAAGCCCGTGTTACAGACGTGGAAGAAATACTGCAAAATCCCCTCGCACCGTACCGGGATTTCACTTATGTCATTTTTCTTATTGCACTGGCGCTCTTCGGTTTTGTATTTGTACAATATTTTTCTACCATGCCACTATATTACAAAGAAATGTATGGGCTCAAGGAACAGGAAATAGGTCTGCTGCTGGCTTTTAACGGCCTGCTCATTTTTCTTTTTGAAATGCCGCTCGTCACCTTTATGGAAACTAAAAAATGGTCTCAGGCCAGCAATGTGGTAGTGGGTATTGTTTTAGTAGGTGTCAGTTTTCCCTTATATGTTTTTACAGATTGGGGTGGTATTCTTATTGTCGGGATGGCACTGGCCACACTTGGTGAGATGATCGCTTTTCCCTTTGGCAACGCCTTTGCGCTGCGCCGTTCTAAACTGGGCCGACAGGGCGCATATATGGGACTTTATAGCATGTCGTTCTCACTGGCACATATTTTTGGCCACAATTCAGGAATGCAACTTATTGCTGCCACCGGTTATGACACTACTTGGCTAATTATGTTTGGCGTTTCAATCCTAGCTTTTGTATTGCTTTTGTATGTCAGGAATAGAATGAAGGAAGAGCAGTTTTCAGTCTCAGTCGGCAGTTGCAGTGGGCAGTTTCCAGTCTCAGTTGGCAGTAGCAGTGCGCAGTGAACAGTTTTGAGTCATAGTTGGCAGTTTTCAGTTGCAGTGGGCAATTAACAGTGAGCAATTAGCGGCAAACTACAAATATTGCGAATTTAAAATAGGTAACTATTGAAGAAAAACCTGCAAAGTGTTGCTGAAAAATGAAGACCCCGGTATGGTTTGTAGTTCAAATGAAATTATTTTGATATACCCCCAATTCTCTAGACAGCTTTCTTCATTTTCTTAGTTTGACTATTTTTCTTTCAAGGCGCCTGCACCAGGCCCAGAGGTGGTTCAAAAGAAAAATATACTTCCTTTGGTTTCTTATCCTCTATGCTC
>JBDNGW010000712.1:0-2220 GCA_041689735.1 Leeuwenhoekiella sp.
ATCCGGTCAGTTCAAAACTGAAAACGGAGCACAGATCTATGCTGTAATACGTTCGGTAACCGATACCTGTATCAAAAATGGCCAGAACATATTGGATGCCTTTAAAACTATCGCCATATTGAAGCCTGAATAGTTACCATTTATTTAAGTAAAATAGTACTATAGATAGGTTCCCTTAACTTTTATAGTTAAAGATCACCCAATAAAACATTCCGCATAGAATGTTTTGTATAAGTTTGCAGTATGGAACAAGAATTAAAAACAGAAGCCACCCGGAAATTAATTCTAGAGAAATCTTTTCAGCAGTTTTATGCGAGTGGATTTAAACCCTCCAGCATCAATGAAATCATGAAAACCACCGGCCTTTCCAAAGGTGCGTTTTATCACAATTTCAAAAACAAGGAAGAACTGGGCGTCCAGGTGGTAAAGGCAGAATTACAGGACAGGATTTATAAAGCGATGATTGAGCCTTTATGCATAGAAGGCCAGGTCAAAACAATTCTAAAAAATACTTTTCTCAACAAGCTTCTGGCCTTTACAAGTGAAGAAAAACTTTTGGGGTGCCCCCTGAATAATTTAATCAATGAAATAGGCGGGTCACAAAATTTGCTCAATGAGGCTTTAAAATACGTGATAGACAGCTGGATAAAAGCTGTGGTTGAACTTATAGAAAGAGGCCACAAAGACGGATCTATAAAACCGGAAACCAATGGACGACAAACAGCCATTTACCTGGTGAGTTCTTTTGAGGGTATGAGGGGTATTCGCAAACTCTATAAGGATGATATAAATTGGAATGCATATAAATCAGCTTTGGAGAACTACATAGACCAACTTTAGATATTATGACTACTTCAAGAAGAAATTTTATTAAAAAAACCGGCTTGATCGGAATGGCGGGACTGTCGTTTCCGGTTGCGGGAATGGCGAATTCAAAATTAAATAAAATGGAAAATTTTAAAAATAAACGTCCAAAAGTTTTATTTTTCGATGTAAACGAAACGCTTTTGGATCTTACCCAAATGAAAGAAAGCGTGGGAAAAGCCTTAAACGGAAAAAGTGAGCTGCTTCCGTTATGGTTTACCACGATGCTGCAATACTCATTGGTAGAGACTACCGGCAATCAATACGAAGATTTTGGGGAGATTGGCGCCGCTACCTTAATGATGGTAGCCGCTAATAATGATATTAATCTTAGTCCGGCGGAAGCAAAAGAAGCTATTTCACCTATCACTTCCCTTCCGCCCCATCCTGAGGTTAAAGATGCTTTGGGCAACCTAAAAGACAGTGGCTACCGACTTGTTTCCCTTACCAATTCTTCTAACGCAGCCGTTGAAAAACAATTTACCAATGCGGGATTACTCGATTTCTTTGAAGAACGCCTGAGTATTGAAGATTTGGGGAAATACAAACCGCATACTGATACCTACAATTGGGCAGCCAGAAAAATGGGAGTAAAACCAGAAGAAGCTATGCTAATTGCCGCGCACGGCTGGGACGTGGCCGGCGCTTTATGGGCAGGTTGGCGTGCTGCTTTTGTAGGCAGACCGGGGCAACAACAATACCCCCTTGCCCCCAAACCGGAACTTGCGGCTCCCGATTTGAAAATTATTTCAGAAAAACTAATAGCACTAGAGAAATAGGTGCAAAACTAAATATTATGGTTAAAGACATCAAAATAGGTGCATTTTCATTAATGACTTTATTTCCTTTACCAGCCTGTATTTTTTTCTCAACCTTCCTCTGGCAATTTTCGCTAAAGATTTTCTCTTTAAAAACCTGAGAAAAATACTCCCATATATGGAAAAGATTACTGCTATTCTTCTCATTTTCGCCGGAATATATGTAATCTATTATCAAACGGCGCTTTTTTAATTTGAACGCCTCGGGTCAGTAATGGAGCGTTTTTTTGATCAATGTTTAATTTAAAAATTTAAATTATGTCAAACCAAACTTATAAAATCGGCCTAGAACCGGTAGAATTAGAAGATGCAAACGAGCAGCAAAAAGAAATCCTTGAAAAAGGCTAATGGGATGATTCCTAATATGTATAAAAACATAGTAAATTTGCCGGCCTTGCAAAATACTTATGATACCGGTTATCACCAATTTAGGGAAGATAGCGGGTTTACACCGGCAGAACAGGAGGTGGTATTGTTAACCATCAGTATCGCCAATTCCTGCGGATATTGCACCGCGGCCCATAGCTATCTGGCCGAA
>JBDNGW010000713.1:0-3848 GCA_041689735.1 Leeuwenhoekiella sp.
ACTAGAGGATGAACATATTTTTTAACATGTAACGCGTAGACTTGACTGCCTTTATTGCAACACTTTTATTGTAATTAAGTGCACATTACACTATTAAAATAATTAAAAAATGAATTGGATTTATGAACCCTGGCCCTGGTACATTTCAGGCCCGTTGATCGCCTTGATCATGTTTACCTTATTATTTATGGGCAAGCATTTTGGTATGTCCTCCAACCTGCGTACCATGTGCAGTATTGCAGGAGCGGGAAAAATGAATTCCTTTTTCAATATAGATTGGAGAAAGGAACGCTGGAATCTTATGCTCGTGCTGGGTGCTGCTTTAGGTGGGTTTCTCGCTTCGCATTTTATGTCAAACAATACGGTGGAAATCAACCCTGAGGTAGCCGCCCAACTTGCAAAGGATTATGATATAAACAGTGCGGGAAGCGCCTATTTACCACCAGAACTTTTTGCCATGGAAAATCTAAGCGATCCCTTTGTGCTTGCCATTTTGATTTTTGGCGGTTTTTTGGTCGGTTTTGGTTCGCGTTATGCCGGTGGGTGTACCTCAGGGCACGCTATTTCCGGCCTTAGCAATTTACAAATGCCTTCGCTTATTGCAGTGATCGGCTTTTTTATAGGTGGGCTTTTAATAGTTCATTTGATTTTCCCTTCAATTTTTAACTAAATGAAATATATAACCTATCTCTTTATCGGTACTTTTTTTGGAATCGTAATGTATAAATCTGAAGCTGCTTCCTGGTTTAGGATTTATGAGATGTTTCAGTTTGGCTCCTTCCATATGTATGGGATCATTGGCTCCGCGCTGATCTTGGGCATTCTGGGAGTACAGATTATCAAGCGGAAAAACCTCAAAGCCACTGGCAACCAGGAAATGCACTTAAAACCTAAAAAATCAAGCCTCTGGAGCTATTTATTAGGCGGGATTATTTTTGGCCTGGGATGGGCACTTGCAGGTGCTTGCCCCGGCCCGATGTACGTGTTGGCCGGCGCAGGTTATTATTCCATATTTGTGGTGATAGGCGGGGCGCTGCTGGGCACTTTTATTTATGGTCTGTTGCGGCATAAATTACCGCACTGATGGGATTTATAATTCCGTTTTAAGGACTTAATACGCATAGCAAACTATATTTTCTATGGTCATACCTTTTTTCCTCTTCCGCGGAAATAAAACAAATACAAGCTTTTATTATACCTAAAAAGCTACATTTACAATTACTAAAAAAAGTTTTTACATAATTTCATCAACCGAAAAAGGTTTCACTTAACGTGCAATAATAGGGAATCTGGTGCAAATCCAGTACTGTCGCGCAACTGTAAGTAACACCACAGGTTTTTATCCACGTGATCCACTGTCTTTAAAGATGGGAAGGACGATAAAAACCGTTACAAGTCAGGAGATTTGCCTTTTTCGAAATGACTTTGCTTTCGCGAACTAAAGCTCTACGTCTGGCATGATGCACCTATTCAACGGGGTTTACCGTACTCCCCGTTCTACGTGCATGTACCTCACAAAACGTTCTTTTTGCATTTGGCAAAGCAGAAATTCTGCAGAACTTTTAAATATTGTTTAATCTTTAAAAGTAATTCAAATGCAAACACACATCCTTGGCTATCCGCGAATAGGTAGCCACAGAGAACTCAAAAAAGCCTGTGAACAGTACTGGGCCGGCAAAATCTCAAAAAATGAACTTCTAGAGGCCGCTCACGAGGTAAAAAAACACAATTGGCAACTTCAAAAGGATGCGGGCATGGACCTCATCCCGTCCAACGATTTTTCTTTTTACGATCAGGTTTTGGACATGGCCCTCACCGTCAATGCCATTCCCAAACGTTATCATGAAGTGATCCTTGAAAAGGGCAATACAGAAGTGGACCTGTACTTTGCAATGGCGCGTGGTTACCAGAAAAATGGCCTTGACATTACTGCGATGGAAATGACCAAATGGTTCGACACCAACTACCATTATATCGTACCGGAATTTTATGCTGGTCAACAGTTTAAGTTATTTTCCACTAAGGTCATCGATGAATTTAAGGAAGCCAAACGTTTGGATATCGCGACAAAACCGGTGCTTATTGGTCCCGTTTCCTTTTTGCTTCTCGGTAAGGAAAAAGAGAGTGGCTTTAACCGGATAGACCTTATTGAAAATCTGTTGCCGGTTTATCTCGATATACTTGCCCAACTGGAAGAACTTGGCGCGACGTGGATTCAGTTTGACGAGCCATTCCTGGCACTGGACCTGAGCGCAGCCGAAAAAATGGTTCTCACCAATACCTACGCAAGCATTAATAAGTACTTTCCGAAGTTAAAAATACTGGTCGCAACCTATTTTGAAGGTTTAAAGGACAATTTACAACTGGCCACGTCCCTTCCCATTTGTGCCCTGCACATAGATCTAGTTCATAATCCGGAGCAATTGACAACGGTTTTGGAGAACGCGCCTAAAAGCCTCAGTATTTCGCTGGGTCTTGTGGATGGCCGGAATATCTGGAAAAACAATTTGGAATCTTCACTTGCCGTGATTAAAAAAGCCGAAAAAGCATTGGGAACTGACCGAATTTTGATTGCCCCCAGCTGTTCTTTGCTGCACGTGCCCTGTGATCTCGATCTGGAAAACGATGAGAAAACGCTCACTTCGGAAATTAAAAGTTGGCTGGCCTTTGCCAAACAGAAAGTACACGAGGTTGCAACACTTAAAGCACTTACCGGCGATAATTTAAGCAAATCCACGATAACGCTATTGGAAGATGCCAAAAAAGCCACGGCAAGCCGAAAAACCTCAAAAGCGATCCATAATCCACAGGTAAAAGTGCGCGTTGATGCTGTTTTAGATTCACACACGCACCGCATAAACCTTTTTGAAACCCGGAAAAACATACAGCGCAAAACCTTGCAACTGCCCGCATATCCCACTACAACTATAGGCTCTTTCCCGCAGACGAAGGAAGTCAGGGCCTGGCGCGCGCAGTTTAAAAATGGGGACCTGAGCAAGAAACAGTATGAAAATCTACTTCAAGGAGAAACGGAAAAAACCATACGCTGGCAAGAAGAAATTGATCTGGATGTACTGGTGCACGGCGAGTTTGAGCGGAATGACATGGTAGAATATTTTGGCGAGCGCCTCGACGGGTTTGCCTTCACAAAATTAGGCTGGGTGCAAAGCTACGGGAGCCGTTGTGTAAAACCACCCATTATTTATGGCGATGTACACCGTCCGGAAGCCATGACCGTCGCCTGGAGCACCTACGCGCAAAGCCTCACCAAAAAATTTGTAAAAGGGATGCTCACCGGCCCGGTAACGATCCTACACTGGAGTTTTGTACGCAACGATCAGCCACTTTCCAAAACCTGTGAACAGATCGCCCTTGCCATTCGCGATGAGGTAAAAGATCTTGAAGCGGCAGGCATACAGATCATTCAGATAGACGAACCGGCACTGCGCGAAGGCCTTCCCCTGCGCAGGGCGGACTGGGAGAATTATTTGCAATGGGCGATCAGGGCATTCCGTATTTCTTCATCGGGCGTCAAGGATGAAACCCAGGTTCACACCCACATGTGCTATTCGGAATTTAACGATATCATACAGCATATCGCGGCCATGGATGCCGATGTGATCACCATGGAATGTTCCCGCTCGCAGATGGAACTTCTTGACGCTTTCGCGAAATTCAACTATCCCAATGAGATCGGTCCCGGGGTTTATGACATACATTCGCCGCGTGTGCCCAGCGAAAATGAAATGGTATCCCTACTGGAAAAAGCCAAAGCGGTAATCCCGGAAGACCAGCTCTGGGTAAATCCCGATTGCGGACTTAAAACCCGGCATTGGGAAGAAACCAGG
>JBDNGW010000714.1:0-8083 GCA_041689735.1 Leeuwenhoekiella sp.
ACAGCGCGAAAAATCACCGAATCCCACCAAAAATTCACCCCGTTCTAAAATGTATGATTTTTTAGAGTAAAATAATACGTCGCCGCACCAGAATTTTGCCACCGAAAATGGGAAACAACGGGTTTTCTGGCAGACACTATATAACACTGGCACGATAAAATAGGAAGTAACATCGATAATCATCCCACCAAAAATAGGTATGGCCATCGGGATCATTATATCGCTTCCTTTTCCTGTAGATGTGAGTATGGGTAAGAGTGCCAGTATAGTGGTAACGGTCGTCATTAGACACGGACGGATGCGCTTGCCGGCCGCTTCAAGAGTAGCTGACCGTATGCCCTTTTTGTCCAAAGGATCCTCCCGGTCAAAGGTCTGCGTGAGATAGGTGGCCATGATCACACCATCATCAGTCGCAATGCCAAAGAGGGCTATAAACCCGACCCAGACCGCCACGCTCAGATTTATGGTTTTCATGTTAAATAAGGTTCTCATGTTTTCGCCAAAGAGGTTAAAGTTGAAGAACCAGTCCTGTCCATATAGCCAGATCATGATAAATCCACCAGCGAAGGCCACTGTTATTCCCGTAAACACCATCAAGGAAGTAGATACCGATCTAAACTGAAAGTAAAGTATCAAGAAAATGATCACCAATGCCAACGACAGGCACCACGATAGAGAGGGTTTTTTCTGCCCGCAACTGGTTTTTATAGGTTCCCGTAAATCGATAGCTGATCCCCTGTGGAACTACTAAATCTCCACTATCTATGCGATCCTGAATAAGAGCCTGGGCATTTTCTACCACATCCACCTCGGCGAAACCATCGAGCTTGTCAAAAAGCACATAGCCCACCAAAAAGGTATCCTCACTTTTGATGACCTGAGGCCCCTGTTCGTAACGGATATCCACGAGATTCCCAAGTGGGACAAGACTGCCGTTTTCCACCGGAACATAAATATTCTTTAAGTCTTCTGGGGTGGCACGCAGTTCCCTTGGGTAGCGCACCCTTACCCCATAGCGTTCACGGCCTTCAACGGTCTGCGTGAGTGGCATCCCACCCACTGCAATCTGTAGGATTTCCTGAACGTCCATTATGGAAATGCCATACCGGGCAAGCTGCTCCCGTTTGATGTCCATCAAAAGGTAAGGCTTTCCAACAATTCGGTCTGCAAAGACCGCCTGTTCTTTTACCCCTTTTGCCTGTTTAAGAATATCTTCGAGTTGTAGGCCAAAGGCTTCGATCTGTTTAAGGTTCTGCCCTTTTACCTTGATCCACATCGGGGCACGCATACCCGTCTGGAGCATGACAAGCCGTGTTTCAATAGGCTGCAGTTTAGGTGCAGAGGTCACACCGGGAAATCTTGTGACGGCAACGATCTCGTTCCAGATATCATCGGGGCTATTGATATTCGGCCTCCAGTTGCGGTAATATTCTCCGTCATTGTCAGGAATCAGTTCTTGACCTGTGGCGGAGCTTTGAATCTGGTTTTCCCTGTAATTTACATTATCCTCCAACTCATTGTTTGGGTTGACCACAAACCTGTTGTTCTTAAGCATAAAAAGGCCATCATCATTCACCTTGTACCGCTGCCGCTCGCCGCTCTTATTGCGCATATATTCCGACTTGTACTGGATGATATTCTCGTACATGGAAAGCGGGGCGGGATCGAGTGCCGATTCCGTACGACCTGATTTCCCCACCACGGTCTCGATTTCTGGAATGCTGGCCACCGCCATATCCAGCTGTTGCAAGACGCGTTTGTTCTCCTCAACGCCGGCATGTGGAAGGGAAGTTGGCATAAGAAGGAACGTGCCTTCATTGAGGGCGGGCATGAATTCCTTACCCGTATTGCGCATAATGATTATGCCCAAAACCAAAACGGTAGAGGGGATTATCAAAAACAACAATCTGTTCTGAAGTGCCCAGCTCAAAATGGCACTGTAGTAATGTCTGAACACCGAAAAGACACCCAACAGACTAAAACAGATAATGGCCACAAAAATCAGGTTCATAATAATGCTTCGGTCAAAACCAAGAGGCCTCCAATATTCAGCCAGAAGCACAACGATGGCAATTACCGAAATGATAATATTGATCATATTTGCCCTTTTTGGCGAAAGCTTGCCATGCATCGTCAGCAGCGCAGTTGTAGCAAAGGCTATAAGGATAAGTCCGAGCCAGTACCCAAAGAGCAAAGCGGTTATCCCAAGAGCTATCAGAATGCCGTTGACGATGTATTTTAATGTTTTCCCCAGGCTTCTTTTACTGAAAAATACCGCAGCAAAGGGCGGGATCAAGAATAGGGCAATGACCAGGGAGGCGGTAAGCGCCATGGTTTTTGTAAAGGCCAAAGGCCGAAAAAGTTTACCTTCGGCACCCATCATTGTGAATACCGGGATAAAACTGATAATGGTGGTCAGCACTGCGGTAAGTATCGCTCCGGAAACCTCGGCGGTCGCATTGTAGATGATTTCGTTAGTAGTGAATTCCAATCCATCCTCGCGAATGCGCAATTTTTCATCTTCCAGATGCCGAATCATATTTTCGGCAAGGATCACGCCCACATCCACCATTGTACCTATGGCAATGGCAATACCGGATAATGCCACGATATTGGCATCAACGTTAAATAGTTTCATGGCAATAAAAACCATTAAGACAGCAACCGGCAATAACCCGGAAATCAAGATCGACGCTCGTAGGTTGAAGACCATTACGATAATGACCAATATGGTAATGAGAATCTCTAATGTAAGTGCCTCATTGAGTGTGCCCAGTGTTTCCTTAATGAGCTGTGTACGATCATAGAACGGCACGATCGTAACTTGGGAAGTACGACCATCTGCCAAGGTCTTTGTGGGCAGTCCAGAGGATAGTTCAGCTATTTGATCTTTGACATTATTAATGACCTCCAGCGGGTTGGCACCATAACGGGCAACCACTACACCGCCCACGACTTCGGCACCTTCCTTGTCCAAAATGCCACGACGTGTCGCTGGCCCCATATGAACATTGGCAATATCCTTGACGCGTATGGAAGTGAAATTCTCGGAGGTGACAACGGCATTCTCAATATCTTCAACAGACTTTACGTAACCCAGCCCACGCACAAGGTATTCCGCTTGGTTGATCTCTAAAGTCTGCGCACCTATGTCCTGATTGCTCTGTTTTACAGCTTTTACCACAGCACCCAAACCAATGCTATATTGACGCATCTTCTCTGGATCGACATCGATCTGGTACTCCTTCACGTAACCTCCGATAGAGGCGACCTCCGAAACCCCGCTTGCTGAGGAAAGCGCATACTTTACATAATAGTCTTGAATACTTCGCAACTCCTGCAAGTCCCAACCGCCCGTCACATTACCGTCCTTATCGCGGCCTTCAAGGGTGTACCAAAAAATCTGTCCCAATCCCGTGGCATCAGGTCCCAATGCTGGGTTCACCCCCTCGGGCAGAAGATTGCTGGGAAGTGAATTGAGTTTCTCTAGGATACGGCTTCGGCTCCAGTAAAATTCAATACCTTCTTCAAATATTATATAAATACTTGAAAATCCGAACATCGAGGAACTACGAATGGTCTTTACGCCGGGGATTCCTAATAGGGAAGTGGTCAAAGGGTAGGTGATCTGATCCTCGATGTCCTGTGGCGAGCGGCCTTGCCATTTGGTAAAAACTATCTGCTGGTTCTCACCAATGTCGGGAATGGCATCCACTGCGACCGGGTCTGTAGGTAAGATTCCCATATCCCAATTGAAAGGGGAGTTCACGAGACCCCAGCCCACAAAAAGAATAAGGAGTAAAAAAGCAACCAGCTTGTTTTCTATAAGAAATTTTATGCTTTTATTTAGCATGTGTATTGATAATTAGATAGTTGAATTTAAATTCAATTTATTGTGTTCTAAAACTAAAGCACAACAAAAACTGCCCTTACGGCATTACCGCAGGGTTAATGGTTCACTATCTAAAATCAAATTAAGTAGGTCTCATCTAGGATCTGTACGTCCCGTATGAGAAAAGGTGGGTTGTAATCTTTATAAGGCACGAAAGAAGTATCGCGTCTCTCGAAAAGATTGACATAAGTATAAAAAAACGTGGCAACATAGGTTTGTTGCTCGAAGGTAATTTTGTCAATAGTGGTTTTGAGCTCTTGGCTCGCATCCTTAACGATCTGGTGGTCTGAGCAGCAGGTTTTTTTGGTAAAAGCCCGTTCGCAGGATTGAGAATCTTGCCGGTTAAGCTTGAGACCAGCGTCCATTCCGCAGCTGTCAGCTTTATGATAAAATGAAAAATCAACTAAAGAATCCCCACAATAATGCATATCTACCGTAAAGGACATTGTAGTGAACATCACTACAAATGCCATTAATACGGCAGCAAGTTTATGGGACAAACTTTTCATTATTGCGAATTTACTAAAATATCAGGACTTTTAGTCGAATTATTAACTTTTATACTTGTCCGCTTAAACACATAAAGTAGGTTTTGACATCCTGAGCCCTTCGACTTTGCTCAGGATAAACTAAAGTCTAAAGATAAACAAGAGCATCCCGACTGCGCTTGGTGCGACATGAAACACATAAAATTTTGTATTTAGGAGTAATTACGAATGAACAAATAACTTTAATTCCTTTAAAATAAATAAATCACTAGATCGAAAATGTATTTCCATTCTCCATTCAAAATCAGTTTTTTTCAAAATTTATAATTCTTATTTTAACTATTGGTCTTCTCGTTTTAAGTCACCAATGATTTTATGGACGAGGGATATTTATTTCAATAAAATCTCAAATAATATAAGTATATTTGATGTTGGAATAAGATGAAAAATAAAACCTCCATAATTACCTTATTTATCCTGTTATTGGTGTTTCCCACCAGTAGGGTTTTAGCATATGGAAATTCATGTAAAACCGTGAAAACAGAAAACCGTATTTTTTCAAGTCAAGACACGCATTGTGAAAAGAAATCGTGCTGTGATAACGACCACAGTGACGATAAGGGTTATAGTGGTTCTTGTAACAACAACTATTGCCATTTCCCAAGTTCTGTCAATATTCCTTTTTATATAAACGATTCTGAACAGGCGAATACTGCGTATATTTACGCTTTGAAAGTTGACTACAACTATGTTCAGAACACGCCAAAAAGCGTATATCTCCCCATCTGGCAACCGCCAGAAATAAGCTAATTCCTTTTTTTTTGACAGTGTTTATTTAACCTGTTATTTTTTGAATACAGGTCATAGGCTTGTATTCGCTCCCTATTACAATAATCTAAAATTTACAAAAATGAAATCAATATTTAATATATTGATAGTGCTATCGGTAGTACTATCGGTCACTTCGGGCCATGCCCAAATAAAAAATCCCCAAACGGAAACTGTAAAGATTTTCGGCAACTGCGATAGGTGCAAAAACGCCATCGAACACGCTGGAAACATTAAAAATACGGCCAGTGTTAATTGGAACAAAAATACTAAAATGGCGGAAATAACCTTTGATTCCAAAAAAACAAATGAAGACGAAATATTAAAACGAATTGCCCTGGCAGGTTATGACAATGACCAATTTTTGGCTCCGGAAAATGCATATGTACAACTTGCGGAATGCTGCAAATATGAAAGGTAGAAAAAAGAATCAGCAATTGCTGTGGCAACTTCCAGAACGGAAATGGAAATGTCATCTTCTGAAAACCATACAGATATGGTTATGTCTGAAATTGTTCAACCAAACGCACTGGACGCGGTTTTCGACACTTATTTTGCCATAAATGATGCCTTGGTAAAAACCAATGCCACTACAGCAACTGCAAAGGCGGCAGAACTATTGAACGCGCTAAAAGCCCTAAAAATAGAAACGCTCAAAACGGAAGAACAAACCGCTGTAGCCAAAGTCATGCCGTCAATAATGGAGGCTGCAAAAGGCATTTCAGAAACCAAGGATATCATTGAGCAACGGGAAAAATTCAAAGCCTTGTCAAAAAATATGCACGAAATCATAAATTTTTACAGCTCCAATGAAACCCTATATTATCAATACTGCCCAATGCAGGATGCCAATTGGTTGAGCCGGGACAAGACCATTAAAAATCCGTATTACGGTTCACAGATGTTAAGCTGTAGCTCAACTGTGGAAACCATTGACAATAAGAACTGAAGCAATCCCAAAATATAATTTTCGATAACCAAATGAAAAAAATAATCTTGGTGCTTTTATTTCTTGGGTCACTTTCCCTAAAGGCACAAAACATAGTGCGCTACGACCTTTTTGTGCGCGATACCATTGTCAATTTTACCGGCAAAGAAAAGCATGCCATCGCCGTAAATGGACAAATACCAATGCCAACGCTCACGTTTACCGAAGGCGACATCGCCGAAATTTATGTCCACAATGAGTTGGAGGAGGAAACTTCCCTGCACTGGCACGGCCTGTTTTTGCCCAATAAGGAAGATGGCGTTCCCTATCTAACCCAAATGCCCATACCGCCGCACACTGTCCATAAATATACCTTTCCCATCATACAACACGGCACCCATTGGTACCATAGCCATTTTGGGCTACAGGAACAGATAGGGATGTACGGTTCCATGATTTTGAATAAAAGACCGGATGATAAGACCTTCAGAAAAGGAATAGACGATTTGCCCACCATCCCCATAGTTTTAAGTGAATGGACAGACCTTAAACCAGAAAATGTTCATAGAATGCTGCACAATGCTTCAGACTGGTTTGCCATAAAAAAAGGGACCACCCAAAGTTATGCCGAGGCCATAAAAACCGGAAACTTCAAAATAAAGATTCAAAATGAGTGGAAGCGTATGAACGCAATGGACGTGAGCGACGTTTATTATGATAAATTTTTCATCAATGGCAAAAGCGAAAACGAGGATACATCCCTAAAAGGCTTGAAAGCAGGGGATAAAGTACGCTTGCGAATTTCAAATGGGGGTGCCTCCAGTTATTTTTGGCTCACTTATGCCGGCGGAAAAATAACCGTGATCGCCAATGATGGTAATGATGTTGAGCCCGTAGAGGTGGATAGAATGCTCATTGCCGTTTCTGAAACCTACGACGTGGTGGTCACTATACCAGCGGACAATACGGCCTTTGAATTTTTGGCAACCCCGGAAGACCGCACAAAATCGGCTTCCATTTATTTGGGCAATGGCATTAAACAGCTTACTTCGCCATTGCCAAAACTGAAATACTTTGAAGGTATGGAAATGATGAACGAAATGATGAAAATGAACGGCGACCTGGATCAAATGGGGATGAATATGAGTATGCAGCAAATGGATATGAACGTGGTGATGTATCCTGAAATTACCGGCCCTGTAGATATAGGAAAGGATAAAAAAATGCAAATGGAGACCGAAAAACCTTCAGACCATAAAATGGAGCAATTGGATGGAATGAAAATGGATGGGGATATGTACAAAAGCAATGAACTTTCAGACATTACAACCCTCAATTACGCTATGTTGAAATCGCCTTCCAAAACTACGCTTCCACAGGACGCACCCGTCAGGGAACTACATTTTACGCTTACGGGTAATATGAACCGTTACGTTTGGAGTTTGGACAACAAGGTCATTTCCGAAAGCGAGAAAATCCTTATAAAAAAGGGAGAAAAAGTAAGGATAACCCTGTACAACAATTCTATGATGCGGCATCCTATGCATTTGCACGGCCACGACTTTAGGCTGCTAAATGGTCAAGGCGAATACGCACCCCTAAAAAATGTGGTGGATATTATGCCTATGGAAACCGATGTCATCGAGTTTGAGGCAAATGTCGAAGGCGATTGGTTTTTTCATTGCCACATTCTGTACCATATGATGAGCGGTATGGGCAGGGTGTTCAGCTATGAAAACCAAGAACCCAATCCATTGATTCCAAATCCAGAACTTGCATTGAGGAAACTAAAAGGAGATGATAGGGACTTCCACCTAATGGCAGAAAACGATTTTGCGACCAATGGGAATGACGGCCAACTGATGGCACAAAGCACGCGATGGAGTTTTGGCACGGAATGGCGTTTGGGATATAATGATATGCACGGTTATGAAACAGAAACCCATA